>JAHJTW010000045.1 GCA_018829565.1 bacterium
CACCCGCCTGGGCGACAACCAGGACATCCCCGTGCAGGCGCGCATCCTCGCGGCGACCAGCCGGGATCTCTCCGAGGCCATGGCCCGGGGGACCTTTCGCGAGGACCTCTACTATCGCCTGAACACCTACCGCATCGAGATCCTGCCGCTGCGCAAGCGGCCGGGGGACATCATGCCCCTGGCGCGGCACTTCCTGGCCCAGGCGGTCCGCGACTTCGGCAAGCGGGTGGACGACTTCTCCCCTGCGGTGGAGATGCGCCTGGAGCAGCTGCCGTGGCCGGGCAACGTGCGGGAACTGAAGAACGTCGTGGAGTGTGCGGTCATCAACTGCCGGGCCTCCATGATCGGTCTGGGGGACCTTTCGGGTCCGGCCGATTCGCCCTCCGAATCGCTGGACGGCCCCTGGTCCGAAGCCAAGTCGACCATGATCCTGCGCTGGGAGAAGGACTACTTCACGGCCAGGTTGCAGGCCACCGCAGGAAACGTCAGCCAGGCGGCCAAGCACAGCGGCATGACCCGCCAGCACTTCCAGAACAAGCTCAGGGAACTCGGTCTGGTCGCGGACGATTTTCGCAGCTGACGGGGCGTGCATTCACGATCCCTTACTGCCTCCATCCGAAATTCCTTTGTTTCACCCCCCAAGTTGTTCAAAAATAGTGACTTGAATCTATTGTGTATACGGGGATGCCACTCCGATGTGTCACTTTGGATCCTTTGTCAATTCGACCCGACTCCTCTGTTCAGTCAAGCTGTTATATATCAATAACTTAAATAATGTTATATGATTCTCGACCTTGGCATGTCAGGTGCAATACGCCTGGCATGGCGAGCGATATGGTGGGGCCTGGATGGCTCCTCATCCCAGGGGGGAAGGCAGCACCCGTCGAGTACTGAAACGGCTATCGAGGGACCGCACATATCAACGGGGGCGGGGGTGCTGCCTGAATTCTGCAGGGGCTGGGATTGGTCGGAAAGAACTTGGGCGAGGTTCGATCCAGACTTTCCGGCCCCTGCTACTTGAAGGTCCGGTCGGCCATGCCGTGGAGGTGTGGGGTTGCGCGTCATCGATCTGGCAAAAACCAGGATGTCCATCCTGATCGTCGGCCGAGCCGGGCCGTTCAGGCAGGATCTTTCCGCCTGGCTAGAACCGCGATTCGAGGTCAAGACGACCGAAAACGCACCCGATCGCCTCGATGAAACGGGATTCCGGCCCAGGATCCTCTTCCTCATCTCGGAACCCGATCACGTCCTGACCAGGTCCTACTTCGCGCTGGCCTCCGAAGCGCTCGCCCGGGGCTGCCGCGTCCTGCACCTGGGGACGGACGCCCACCGCTCCGATCCGGCCTGGGATGCGAGGGTTGTCCAGTTGCCCCCGCACGCCGCGCCGACGGCGATCCTGGGGGCGCTGCAGCCCCCCGGCCCCGGCGATACCCAGCCCCAGATGCCGCAGGCGCTCGGCCTCTGATTTTCCGTTACCGCCCGATCAGCACCGGCATCCCCATCCAGGGCCAGATCTTCCAGACGAACAGGGTCAAGACCACGAGCAGCAGCCCGCTGGCCGGGATGCCGTAGAGGAAGAACTCCCGCGTGCGGAACTGTCCGCTCTCGAAGGCGATGGCGTTGGGGGCGGCGCCGACCAGCAGCATGAAGGGCATGCCGGCGGCGGCCAGGGCGGCGAACATGACGATCTCGGGTTCGACCCCGATGTGGGGCGCCATCACCAGGGCCACCGGCAAGGTGATGGCGATGGCCGCCACGTTCATGATGAAGTTGGTCATCACCAGGACGAACACCGCGATCCCCATGATGAACACCAGCCACGGCGCCTGCTCGAACCAGGACAACCAGCCGATGGCCATCCATTCGGCGGCGCCGGTCTGCCACAGGCAGAACCCGATGCTCATGGCCCCTCCGAACAGCAGCACGATGTTCCAGGGGACGGCCTCGAGGTCCTTGAGAGTCAGGATGTCGAGGATGAAGAACAGCAGGATCGCCGCCAGGATGACGGCGCTCTTGTCCATGCCGGCCAGTGCCGGCAGGAACGACCTCAACGTCAGCACGCCCATGACGGCCAGGGTGATCCCGAGGGTGGCCCACTCCTTGCGGGTCATGCGGCCCTGGGCCAGGGCCAGATCGCGGGCGCGCTGCCGGAGACCCGGCAGGCGACTCCGTTCCGGGGGGCACATCAGGCAGATGAAGCCCCACAGAAGGACAACCATGATGGCGCCCAGGGGGAACATGAAGCGGCTCAGCTCGAAGAAGGAGACCTCCTGGCCGGTCAGCTCGCGGAAGAACCCGATGGCCACGGCGCCGCGGGCGGCCCCCAGCAGGGTGATGATGCTGCCGGCCCCGGCGGTGTACGCCATGCCGATGAACAGTCCCTTGCCGAAGACGGTCCTGCGGCCGCCGGACTCGTACTGGTTGTGGATCACCAGCAGCAGGGGGAAGACGGCCGCGGCCACGGCGGTGTGGGCCATGAACAGGGTCAGGAAGGCGGTCAGGGCGAACACGCCGAGGTAGATCATGCGGGTGCTCTCGGAGATGCGGGTCAGCACGGCGAAGGCCATGCGGCGGGTCAGGCCGGTCTTGACGAAGGCGGCCCCGATGAGCAGCGACCCGAAGATGAACCACACCGAGGGGTCCATGAAGTCGGTCAGGGCGGTGCGGGGCTCGCGGATCAGCCAGAGCGACTGAACCACTCCGATGGCGATGGCGGTCACGCCCACGGGGATGACCTCGAATATCCACCACACGCCGGCCAGCAGGAAGAGGCCCAGGGCGGCCTTGCCTTCATGGCTGAGGGGGATGCTTTGGCCTGCGGGATCCACGGCGTCGGGGAAGGGGGGTGCCCAGAGGATCCCCGCGAAGAGGATCAGCCCGAGCAGGAACGGCGCCAGGCGTTTGGGACTGCGCAGGATCATCGGTGTCCTTCGTCCCTTCCGGTTCCGGCGCGGCGCGCGGTCAGCATGGGGAATTCGAGTTCCGGATCCACGCCCGTGATCGGCGGATGGCGCCGCGGGCGGTCGAACCCGCACCGGGCCAGCAGGCGGTCCAGGTCGTCCTCGGACCAGCCCTGGTGGCACTGGACGTGTTCCTGGATGGTACCCGATCCGACCTCGACGATCCAGTGCCCGTGGATCTCGGTCAGGGTGTCCTCGTCCCAGGCGTACTCCTGCAGCCACAGGTGGGGCTCGTCGCTGAAGGGGCCGGATTCGCAGGCCTCCCACGAGCTGCCCTGTTCGGTGACGAAGTGGTCCAGGGGCTGGTACTCGATGACCAGCAGCCCGCCGGGACGCAGGCAGAGGCCCAGGCCGGTGAGCAGGACCTCGGCCCTCGGGGCCGCGAACCCGTGCAGGTCGCCGAACCAGATGGTCACCGCATCGGCGGGGCCGAAGCCGGCGGCGATGCGACCGGGTAGGTCGGCAGGCAGGGCGTCCAGGTCGGCGTTGAGGAACCGGCAGGCCAGCTGCTCGGATTCGGCCTTCTCCCTGGCCCAGTCCAGGGCCGCGGGGGCGATGTCCAGGCCGGTGGCGCGGTGGCCGCGCCGGGCGAGTTCATGGCAGTACAGGCCGGGTCCGCAGCCGGCGTCCAGGACGTGGAAGGAGCCGGGGCCCAGGTTCTCGGCCAGGCGGTCCAGCAGCCAGGCCACGTGCTGGTCGACGACCTCGGGCCGGCGGGTGGCCTGGTCGTTGGTGGGATCCAGGTGGGTCTCCAGCAGGCGCCGGCTGAAATCGGAGTCTCCCCAGGGCAACCGGCCGGTCCCCTGCCACGGCTGGAGGGGCCGGGACATGGTCAGCAGGCGGCGCAGGGCCGCGGCGTGGGGGGACGGGGACCGATCGGCTCGGGACATGGGGGACCTCGGTTGTGGGCGGAGTTATCCCCATGCCTGGGGATAACCGGAACCCTTGGGTGGACACCGTTTGGACGCGGACCGGGGGTGATTATCGGCTTCCCGGGCGGGCTTTTCCACCGGGAATCGGCAGTTGTCCCCAGTTTTTCCCAAGGGTCGAGGGGGATATCCCCTGGGTTTTTCCCCAGGTTATCGGCACCTTAATGGGGGCGGCCCCAAGGAGGGGGTGGTCCCGGCCGCCGCGGGGGCGTATCCTGGTAGCCCCCATCCACCGGAATACACCCCGAAAGGTATCGCCTTGGAAATGAAGCCCCAGACCGAGAGCCAGCGCCGCGAGGAACTGCAGTCCGTGTACGGGTACGACCGCCTGCCCAAGGACCGCCGCCCGCCCTTCAGCGAGGAGGCTGAACAGGCCGTCCTGGGCGCGGTGATGGTGGACCGGGAGGCCGTCGGTCTGGCGCGCGAGGTCATCACCCACGGCGACTTCTACCGCCTCGAGCACCAGCTCATCTTCCGGGCCATGTGCAAGCTCTACGAGAACGACCAGGCCGTCGATCCCATCACGGTGGCCAATCTGCTGGAGAAGTCGGCCGAGGAGTTCCTGGACAAGCAGCAGCTGAAGGCCCTGAAGGGCCGCGACCTGCTGGACCTCGTGGGGGGCATGGACTTCCTGATCGACCTGGCGGGGATGATGGGGACCGCGGCCAACGTGACCTTCCACGCGGGGATCGTGCGGGAGAAGGCGGTGCTGCGGCACCTGATCACCGTCTCGTCGGCCATCGCGGGCGAGGCCTACGAGGCCGCCGACGAGGCCGAGGCCATCCTGGACCGGGCCCAGTCCCGGATCTACGACATCACCGAGCAGACCCGCACCGAGGGGTTCAGCCCCGTCGACCACATCGTGCCGCGCACCTTCAAGTCGATCGAGGAGGCCTTCCAGAGCAACTCGGACGTCACCGGCCTGCGAACGGGGTTCGCCGACATGGACCGCAAGACCGGTGGCCTGCAGCCCTCCGACCTGATCATCATCGCGGCGCGCCCGTCCATGGGCAAGACCTCGCTGGCGCTCAACCTGGCCTACAACGTGGCCGTCCACGAGCAGAAGGGCGTGGGCATCTTCAGCCTGGAAATGAGCCGCGAGCAGCTGGTGATGCGCATGCTCGGCAGCAGCGCCGGGTTCAACCTGCACAACCTGCGGCGCGGCAAGCTGCGGGCCGAGGACTGGCCCCGCCTGACGGCGGCCTGCGAGCAGCTGTCCCAGGCCCCCATCTACATCGACGACAACAGCGGCATCTCGGTGCTGGAGATGAAGGCCAAGGCCCGCCGGCTGAAGCAGCAGCACGGCCTGGGGCTGCTGATCATCGACTACCTGCAGCTGATGAGCTCCCAGGGACGCGTCGAGAACCGTCAGCAGGAGATCAGCAACATCAGCCGGAACCTCAAGGGCATGGCCAAGGACCTGGGCGTGCCGGTGATCGCGCTGAGCCAGCTGTCGCGCGGCGTGGAGGCCCGCACCGACCACCGGCCCATGCTGAGCGACCTGCGGGAGTCGGGCGCCATCGAGCAGGACGCGGACCTGGTGATGTTCATCTACCGCGAGGAAGTCTACAAGCCCGAGGACGAGACGGTGCGCAACATGGCCTCGATCATCATCGGGAAGCAGCGGAACGGGCCGATCGGGGCGTTCGACCTGCACTTCCACAAGGAGTTCACGAGGTTCGCGGATCTGGCGAGGTAGGGTGGATAGCTGGAACCAGGTAATTGATGTTAGGGTGGTATTGACTGAGGGAGAAGTCTGTGAAGGGAAAAACGTTGAAAGTGATGTCACCCAAGGACGTCGATAAATCCCTGAAACAACTTATAGGATTTTTGGGGCTAAATGAAAATGAGACAACGCATCTCCCTTTCACGAAGCCAGGCAGCTTTGAACCTGAACCAAAGAATTGTTTTTTCAATGTGTGGATTCAGTGTGACAGGGAAGGCGGCGCTTTCTATTTCGGCTGGATCCTCGCTCAGGACAGGGCTCACGCCTTTTCCGAAGCTCAATTCCATTGCATTTGGCGGTCCCCAAAGGGGGAACTACTTGATATCACTCCTCGAGAGGATGAAGAAGAGAGGCTGTTGTTTATCCCCGATTCAGGGCGGAACATTGAATTGAGTTCTCACAATGGCAGCCCTGCTTTGATTTCATACGACAACGTTAGCATTTGCAAAGGGGAGTTGTTGACGGGAGTGGAGAGAATCAAAGTCGTTCCACAAACGGACATGATTTATAGGTACGGGTTGGCAGAGCGCGGTGGGGCGCCCTAACTAGAGCTTGCACCTGTCAACTGCGTATGTCACCCCTTGTGCTATCGCACAAGCCGCGCCAGCCACGCTTACAGGCGAAGCCAACGTTATATGGGCATGAGGAGTGAACCGCTCATGGCAAGGAAGCTCGGTCCCGGCATTTGTGTTCATTGCTGCAAGGAAGTTTCGCTGCGAAATTGGGACCATGTGATTCCCTTGTCCTGGTATCCGAACACGACTCCGGAGGATTTAGAGAAATGGAAGATCCCGTCCTGTATTCGCTGTAATACCGAGTATGGCAATCTGGAAAACGACCTGCTCCTCAGACTTGGTTTGTGCTTGGATCCACAGTCACTGCAAAGCTCAGGTATTAGCGAACGAGTTTTGCGGAGCATTCGGCCTGAATCGGCGAAGAGCGAAAAGGACCGTAGATCTAGGGCGGCAAAGCGGGAGCATTTGCTGTCGGAAGTATTCCCGGTGAGTGAGGCAATTGAGGGCAATTTGCCGGGCTTCGGCTTCGAAAACGCTTCCGGACCGCGGCTCGCGATTCCGATACCAGAACAGGCGCTTTTGCTCTTTGGCGAAAAAATTGTGCGAGGAGTAACCTATTTGGAGACCAATTGCACGATTTCGGAGAAGTATAGGATCAACATCCATTTTGTTCACGACGGTGATGCAGTTCGAGTCGAAAGGATTCTGGATAGGTACGCTATAAAGAATAGCAGGGGGCCGGGTGTTGAAATTGAAAGGGCGCAATTGGCCGAAGATCCGGTTCAGGGATTGTTCCGGGTGACCATCTGGGGCAGGTTTAAGCTATTTGCTTCAGTTCGCCATCGAATCGAGTATCGTGAGGCAACTGGGGGCGGTGCCGTATAGCGGAAGTTTGAACCTGTCAAAGCCGTTCGTCACGCCCCTGGCTGGCGCCAGGGGCGCGCCAAACAGCTTTTCAGGTGAAATACAACATTAAACAGACAGGACAGGTACAATGGCAACGATCGAGCGGACTCGTACACTTCGGCCATCCTCGAGAAAACCATCGTCTCGCTATAAGGTCGAAACGAAGAAAGTTCGTGAGGCGGACAGGCTAACTCTAACAATCTTTTTGGAGGGCCCCCCCAAAAGGTATCTCGGTGTGTTTGAGTTCTCTGGAAAAGACCTTATGAAGCGGGAATCATTTCATTTTCACGCTACACCTGTAGATACCCGGTGGAGAATCACATTTAGCGGAGCGCAGCCCGAGGCATTTGTCCTTGGTTGGTAGAATATACGTTTACGTCTCATGTTGGGGGTAGTTCTCCTGAAATCGGCAGTGGAGGAAATCGTACGAGGCATAGAGAAGGGTGTATACTTCGACAGCCATTTCATCATCGATACCGTAATCCGTGATTTTAGCGACGTATATCTGACTTACGCCGTGGAGAAACAGGCAAGTGGAAAGGTGACGGAATACGTCCATAGCGAGATCGCAAAATTGGTGTCGTCGTTTGATGGAACCCTGGTTGGGCGCGTGCCCGACGCGGAGTCTATCAGCTACAATGTTCGGGGCAGGGCCTCGAAATGTGCGCTGTGGATAAGATCGTAGGGACTGTTTAGCAGCAGCTTCCAGCAGACGAAGCCGCTTGTCACGCCCGGGCGGGGCACGGGCCGCGCCAATCGATTTCGCAACTGAAGCCAACGTTGACCTACAATGATTTGAGGCCGTTTGGGCGAGTATTTCCAAATGACGAGACTTCCGCTCGACGGGCATGCGATTAGTTGGCTTGAACAGTTCCTGTCCGACAATGATGTCCTAGCAACGAATGGGACAAACGATAAGATGCCATATAGAGTACGGGATTATTTTCACCCAGAGATTTCAGTCCATGCGTATATTGATCGAAATATATTTTCCCATGCGATTTCTCTTCAAAGAATCGCCAATTCTGGGACAGTGGGTCAGGAGCAGAGAATTGCCGCAGCGTGCGCTTGTTTCTTGAATTTAATTGACGCCCAGGTTGAACCAAACATCGCGATATATGAACTTAGCAGCCGATCTGATCGCGCACATGTGAATGAGGAGTATCGCCGATACCGGGTAGCGATTAATGTCCATCCTGTTTCTTACTACAGAATCGCAATTGGGGCCGCCGACTGCATACCGGAACACGATATTACCGAGATCGAGGATAGACTGTCCAACGAGGATTTACCTGACGTGATGTTTGAGCGAGGACTCAGGCACTGGAAAAGCATATATCTCTGCTTGCTGAAAGTAGCTTGCTTGTTGAAGGGCAAAAACAGTTCGTTTTCGACAGCAAAGGCGTATATCAATTGGATGGTCCATGAGTTCGTCATGAATGGCGTAGAATTGCCCTATGTTCTAGTAGGACTCAGTAGTAGGTCGCCGGGGATACTGCGGGGGTTTCGTTCCGACAATCCCGACACACTGAGTGACGCTTTGCGGCGTGCCAGTTGGGACCTCATGTACTTGCGCTTTCTACAGAAAAAGTCCGAAGTCACAGACTCTACCAAAATCAACCTTCTCTGCACGCGTGATGCTCCGTTGCGGAATTATGCGCAAAAGGTGGTTTTTGGAAGGGATGGCGTTGGCATTGACGAAGTCCTCCGGCCATTTTGGGGAGATCACTCCACAGAGCTTGCAGCCTTGGTTCACGACAATGAAAGAGTAACCCAAGAGGCCGGCCGCGAAGCAGTAATTGAGGCGAGGTTACGAGCGGCTGGCGAACAAATTCGCGTTTGTGAAAATGAGTTAGGTCTAAATGAGTTATAATTGCTGGTGGTAGATGTGGCCAAGTCAAACATGGGCGAATCTACTATTCAGCGCCGCCGAACCCGTGCCCCCTGCTTGTCGTATGGGTTCATTCCCCTGGAATATGGCAATACTGACATGTCCTCAAGTCCGAAGTTGACCTCGCGACGCCGAAATGGCGGCCTGAAAGGGATAAGCCTTTTCATCAGGGTTGCCCTAGGGTAAGATCGATAATTCAGCGCCGGACTTGGATCAGGGTACTTACCGGAGAGTGTCATGATGATCACACGCAGGGTTGCCGGTTGGCGGAACCTCGGCGGTTTCCTTCTGCTGATGGGGATCTGGGGGTGCGCCGACGGGGGCCCCCCACCCATGGGACCTGGGGGTGGCCCTCCCCGAGCGACGGTCATGATCGACGGTGCCGATTTTCTGGCCAATCGCTTCTTCCACCTGGACCTGCCGCCTGACCGGCCGTGGACCGATCATCCCGATGTCCCGGGACGTCCTGCCGAAGGGGTCATCGACCCGCTGTCCATCAGCATCTTCCGCCACGTCTCGGTTCTTACCGAGAACGATCCCGTACCTGATCTCTACGCCGACTTCGCGGTCTTCATCGACACCACCGGAGTGTTCGGGGGGGAATTCGGCACCGGCAGTCGACTGGCCTGCAGCGGGTCCATGTGGGACGAGGTCTGGTTCGAGGTCCTGGTCGACCCCCAGGGGTCGGTCCGGGGCGTGGACCTGGGGATGGAATTCCATGACCTGGACTTGCTGGTGGTGGCCTATGACGTGGTCGATCGGGCTACGGGGGCACTCCTGTACTCGGTTGGTGACCGGATCGGCCGCGACGAGAACCGGCGTATCGACCTCCACCAGGATGGTGATCTCTACTATCGCCTGAAGCTGTTGAAGGGATGGCGGACCGAGCCCGACCCGCACACCTGGGAGCTGGCCTTTCGCAATGTCTATTCCCTGCAGGGGGAGTTCATCGATCCGGAATGGTTCGAGGCCTCCCTCGTGTTGAAGGCATTTCTTGCCGAGCCGACTTGTGATGCGGGGGGCATCCCCTGGTTGGCCATTTTCGGATTGGAGACGGCTGACGAGGGACCCGATGGACAGTCCGGGGTTCTCTTCGACCTCCAGCGGGGGCTCCTGTTCTTTCCCGAACACATGCCCCGTCCCTTCGCCATGCCTGCGGAGGTCTACGCCGCCAACGTCCAGGGATCCTACGCCTTCGACTGGGAACAATCCCTGTTGCCGTACTATCTCCAGCCGGAGCTGTACGATTGGCGGACCAATCCCCAGGATACCTCAGTGGGGAATTTCCGGTTCGAGGTGACCATGGCAAGGGAGGATCGGAGTGATTGACTTGGCAATTCCGGGAGGAACCTGGTTGAATCGGGTAATCCTGGTCCTGGCGGTCCTGGCCGTCTGCCTGCCGGCCGGCGGGTGCAGCGACGACGATCCGGTCTCCCCGTCGCCCGGTCCGGACCTGGAGGTTACCTGGCCGGAGGCGCGGTCGCTCTGGTCGCGGTCCGCCGCCCCCCACCACGGCCTCGATCCGGAGTATGTCGCCGCTACGGGGGACGCCCGCCAGTTCGCTCCGGCAGCCAGGGTGGAGACCCGCTGGTTCCTGCCTCACGACCCCGTCTACCGGCGATACCTCGAACCCCATGCGGAGGGCGACGTTCGGGCGCAGATCGAACCGACCCTGGAACTCTATCTGAGGGCGGAGGACGGTGTGTGGGAGGCCTGCAGCTGGGGTGGGATCACCCGTGGCCTGGGGGTGAAAGGCATCAGCCTGGACCCTTGGGTTCACCTTGAGGTCTGGGTCAACGATTTCACCGTGGATCCGCAGATGCGTCGGGGCCGTCTCCATTTCGACTTCGGTTTCCTCGACGAGGATTTCGCCTGGCCTCAGGACGGAACCGGGGAGATGATCACGGGGACTTACCAGGACGAGGACGCCGACGGGGACGGGGTCTTCACGTACCTTGAGGATCTGGGCTTGGACGGAATCCCGTCCTCCAGCGATCTCTACGGTGTGGAGTACGGGTCTGGCGCAGACCCCTTTCCTTACATCAACGGAACCGAGCACAACCAGATCCACGACCACGAGGACCTGGATGGGGACGGAGCCTTCGAAACCTTCGAGGCGTGTTTCACCCTGGCGGTGGATCTATCCGATACACCAGCCTTCGTCGACGTTCTGGCGGATTATCCGACCTCCGAGACGGGTGAACTCGCCGATCTGGGCCAGACCTGGCGCGGTTTCCGGTTGCCGCTGGCCTCGGCCCGGGTCGTTTCCTCTCCCCCGGAGATGCGGGCCCCCGACCCGGACCACGTCACTCACCTGAGGATCTGGTACGAGGATCAATCGGCGGGCGGCGGCGCCGCGCGGCGTCTCCAGCTGGCCCGGATGGCCTTCACGGCCGAAGAACCATGACAGCTCCGGGATTTCCCGGACCACCCGAGGAGAACGTACGATGAGGAAGACCATTCTTCAGCACGCCGTCATCATGACCGGGTTATTCATGGTGCTCCTGCTCGCCCTTGGCGCCGGGACGGAGGTCCGTGCAGAGGGGCGCATCCCCGGCGACATGGACGTGCTCTTCACGGTCGAAGGGCTGGACAATCTGGGCCTGGATACCATCGAGGGCGGTCTGGGCCTGCGCTATTTCCTGACCGACCGCTGGGCCCTGCGGTCGGTTGTCTCCTACCATTACGTACAGACGGTCCGGGACGGCCAGGAGATCGAGGGGGTGCTATGGAGCCCCTCGGAAACGACGAACGATTCCTGGAGCATCAGCCTGGGGGCCCAGCGGGATCTCAGTCCGGTGGGGGTGGTGGTTCCCCACCTTGGAGGGGGTTTCTTCCTGGGTGGCGGGACGGGCGAAAACGTCTACTCCATTCCCCCGGAGCCCGTCGAGGGTACGGCCCTGAAAACCGTAACGGATTCGAAAGACTGGGGCGTCTACCTGGACGTTGGTTTCGAGTTCCAGGTGGCCCGGGGCGTGCGTTTGGGGTCAGGGTACACCATCACCTACACCCATGAGACCCACGATTTCATCCGCTACCGGCAGGACATGGACCCGGATGACCAGCCCGAGGAGACGCGGGAGTCCCTGGGCTTGGGAACGGGGTCCCTCTACCTTGCGGTGGGTTTCTGAGCGTTCGTGCCGGGCGTCTGCCGCCTTCAGTGTGAGCGGCGCCCCGGTCCTTGGGTCCTTTGAGCGCGCCGGTGAAGCACTAGTCTTGATACATCACTTATTGGCTGGAGCGCGGAAGTCTGGCGCCATCATTGTGGCCTCCACTGTTCGAAGGCGGAATCAATGAGCAATCTCGATAAGGCCGCTAAATGGGTTTGGCTCATCGTCGGAGTCTTTATCCTCGTATGGATCTGCACTATCCGTGGCCCATCTGAATACCGTCGTTGGTGGGCAGCGAGGCAGCGCGCCGAGAGCCCGGCTCCGGTGCGCCAGGAGCCCGGCGTGATTGTTGGCGAGACAGCCTCACAGGACCAGATTGAGGGAGTCAAGCGCCAGGGAATCCGCTTTGGCACTATTGTCGATCCTGCACTCGTACGAGGGGGGCTGGACTCGACAGCGGCTTCAATGCGCGAAAACGACTGGCTACTTGTACCGGTCCAGCTGGTGACATATGTGACCCCGCAGCGTTTCGAGATCGAAGGGGCCGAGTATATGGTCGAGGCGCGGGCGCCGGATTACGAGTGGAAGCCGAATGGGAACATCGCTGGCCACATAAGGGCCGGTGTGGGTGGAATCAATTTGGTGTTTTGCCGCCGAAGTGGAGGCGAGTCGACGGTCTTGCTCGATCGTGCGGCATGGATCTCTTCCGTGTTCCTGCCGGATCAACCGGGAGGTCGACTTTTCTATGAGTTGGCAGTCGTGGACACAAACGGCGATGACCGGGTCGATAGTCGCGATAGCCTGACTTTGTGGGCATCCGACGCGGATGGCTCGAACCTCCGGCAGGTATGGATGCCGGCTGGCCGAGTTGAACCAAATCGGTATTCGGAGCCGCTCAGTGGAGATCAGGTTCTGAGTGTGACTTCTGACACGAACTCAGATGGCGTGATAAACGAATATGATCAGCCAAAGCTGTTTCGGTTGTCATTAGGAGACACCGTTGCGACAGTCCTTGTTTCGGCCGAATCGATGGCAAAGCTGAACTCGATTGCATTCGGCAAGACCGAATAGGCGCGTCAGGGTCGGAATGGCTAAGTGTTAGAGTATCAAGCGCTTTCACCTGACTTTCGCACCGATCAAGTTGCTTGCTTGCGCACGCCACGTTCTCCGCCGGCGTCCCCAGCTGCGCCCGCAGTTGAAGCACAACGTCTAGCGAAAGGAACAAAAGATTGCGCTCTTGACGGCTGGCCCCCAATTGGTATACTCATTGTATAGTCCAGGAGGTCGCCATGAAGACAAAGATCGTTAAGTGGGGAAACAGTTTGGGTTTACGAATCCCCAAGTCATTTGCCGAGGATGTTCGGATTTCTGAGGGAACCACAGTTGACCTTCTCATGGAAGATGGCCAACTGGTTGTCCGAGTCGCGGAACAGGCACGGTTTGACCTGGAGGTCCTCCTGGCAGGGGTTACGGAGGAAAACCTCCATAAAGAGACCGATACGGGGGAATCGGTAGGCGGTGAAAGTTGGTAGCCCCAAACCGGTCCTCCCGATACGTTCCAGACCGCGGAGATATTGTCTGGATTCAATTCAACCCGCAAGCCGGCTCGGAACAGTCTGGTCATCGGCCTGCGCTGGTCGTTTCGCCAAGGGCATATAATGGTAAGGTCGGTTTTGCAATCTTCTGTCCATTGACCAGCCATGTCAAAGGCTACCCTTTTGAGGTAGGGATTCCTGAAGGCGGCAAAGCAACGGGAGCCATCTTGGCCGATCAGG
>JAHJTW010000004.1 GCA_018829565.1 bacterium
ACGCGACGGCCTGGGCCCGGTTTTCCCGCATCGAGGCGGGGCGCATCATGAAGCGCCTGGGCCTCGAGCCCGGCGGGGGCATCCCCGCCCTGGTGACCTGCCTTCAGCACCGCCTCTACGCCCACCTGAACGAGCAGGAAGTGATCGAGCAGACCCCCGAACGCTGCGTCTTCCGGATGAAGAAGTGCCGCGTCCAGGACGCCCGGAAGCGGAAGGGCCTGTCCGACTTCCCCTGCAAGGAGGTCGGCATCGTGGAGTTCGCCAACTTCGCCGCCGCCGTCGACCCCCGTCTCGTCTGCCGCTGCGTCGGCTGCCCGCCGGACCAGCATCCGGATGGATGGTACTGCGCCTGGGAATTCACGCTGGAGGATCAGCCATGACCACCGCCCATCCCGTCCCCGACCGGCTCGAGCCCGCCCGCTGCGTCCTGGTGGTCGTGGACATCCAGGACCGGTTCCGCGACCTCATCCACCACATGGACGAGGTCGTCGGGAATGCCACGCGGCTGATCCGGTTCTTCAAGACCCTGGACCTGCCGATCCTCGTCACCGAGCACTATCCGCGGGGCCTCGGTCATACGGTGCCCGAGATCGCCGCCCTCTGGGACGAATTCCTGCCGCTGGAGAAGATCCACTTCAGCTGCGCCGGCGACGACGGCTTCAACGCCGCGCTGGAGGCGACCGGCCGTGATCAGGTCATTCTCTGCGGCATCGAGACCCACGTGTGCATCTACCAGACGGCCGCAGATCTGAGACGGGCCGGCAAGCAGGTCGTCGTGGCCGCCGACGCGGTGAGCTCCGGCGCCAAGCAGAACCGCAAGCTCGGACTGAAGGCCATGGCCGCCCTGGGGGTTCAGGAGCTGGGATCCCAGATGGTCATGTTCGAGATCCTCCACAGGGCCGGAACCGAACGGTTCAAGGCGGTGGCGGAGCTGTTGCGGGGATCCTGATTCCGGCCGAATTGAAATGAAATATCAAATATTTGCCTTGAAATTGTTAACGGCTTGTCATACGATATTCACATCGCCCAACTGGATGTTCGCCCCTCCAGATCCATATCGCCCATCGACATCACCATCCGATTTGAATGGCACCGTATGGCCGGGGAGACCATCATGGCGAAGGGGCGCCGCCCTCTATCCAGGGCATCGATTCTGACGATTCCAGTCCTTTTCCTGCTGGCCGCCGGGCCCGTTGCCGCCTTCCACGATCAGGGTGTGGCCCACTGCAACGGGTGCCATACCATGCACAACAGCGCCGACGGGGGCCCCTTTCCGGGCAACGATCCCGCGGGTAACGAACACCTCCTGGTCCAGAGCAACGCCACCGACACCTGCCTGACCTGCCACGCCTCCGCCGGCACCCTCGCCGGCGGGACGGGTTACGGATCCGGCGGGGATTTCTACTGGCTGACCCGGACCTTCACCTGGGTGGCCCACGGCTCGGACCTCACCAGCACCGGGGATTCCCACGGCCACAACGTCGTCTCCGGGGATCACGGCATCGGGGTGGATGCCGTCCACGCCCACGCCCCGGGCGGGACCTTCGCCAGCGACGACCTGGGCTGCACCAGTTGCCATGATCCTCACGGCAACCTCTCCTTCCGGATGCTCTGGGGGCCGGGCCCCGGTCCCTTGCAGGACGGCGCCCGGTTCCCCTTCGCCTCGGCGGCCCCCCTCGCCGCTCCGGGTTCCTCCTACCGCACCCTGGCCGGGAGCGACGGAGCCGAGACCGATTCCCGCCACACGGTGTACAAGAGCGGAATGAGCGACTGGTGCGCCAACTGCCATCCGGACATGCATGCGGCGAACTCGACCGACTTCCTGCACCCCACCGGTGCAGCCCTGGGCAGCGGGATCGCCGGCGTGTACAACGCCTACGTCAGCACCGTCGACCCGGTATCCGGAGTGCCCCAGACCTCGTACCTCGCCCTGGTTCCCTTCGAGGCCGTCCAGATCGACCTGGGCTCCGTCGATCCGACCAATCACACGGCCGGACCGGTGTCCGGCGACCAGGTCATGTGCCTGACCTGCCATCGCGCCCACGCCTCGGCCTTCCCCGATGCCGGCCGCTGGGACTTCGCCGCCACCCTCCTGGACCGGGATTCGCACCCGCGCAACGGAGACGGCGGAGCGAGCGCCGACGACGTCGCCAACAGCTACTACGGGCGCACCTTCCCGTCCGCCCAGCGGTCGCTCTGCAACAAGTGCCACGTGAAGGATTACGGGGACGTTCCCGACGGAATCGACGAACCCGACGTGCCCGACGCGCCGGGCTACAAGACCGGCTATGACGTCGAGGACCCGGCGCCGCCGGGCACCGGGTCCTGATAGGGGCCGGGTCGGTCGTTCCCGCTAGTTGAACTTGTATCCGAATCCCAGCGCCAGGGTCTGCTTGAACTGCCCCGACTTGCGGATCGCTCCCAGGACGTCGGCCTCGTTGGTCAGCGTCCCGGCCTCGTCCACCACCGGCTTGACCGAGTTGTCGTACTTGTCGTACACCCAGCGCACGAACAGCTTGACCGAGATCACCTTGGTGATGTTGGCGGTGAAGGTGTTCTCGAAATCGACGTCCAGGGCGGTCGTGAAGTCGGCCACGTCCTCGGGCAGGGTGCCGCCGGGCGCCATCTCGTCCTCGAACACCGACTTCCCGGAGTAGCTGAAGGGCAGGCTCAGGGTGAGCTTCGAGGTCCAGTCGACCTTCCCGTCGAGGGCACCCACCTGGTACTCGGTGATCATCTCGGCCGCGGCCTCGGTGGACGTCGTGGTCTCGGTCTCGTCCTGAAGCGGAGCGGCGAGGTAGTACTTGCGGCTGTTCTGGATGAAGGCGATGCCCAGGCGGGTCATCAGGACCTGGCCCTCCTTCTCCACCAGCTTGCGGGACATGCCCACCGACTCCTTGAACTTCAGGGGGTTGAAGGTCAAGGGCCGCTGGGGATCGGCGTTCAGGTCCTCGAACAGCGAGTTGAAGTTGAAGGCGGCGAAGGGATCCCAGCCGCTGGAAGTCGTCCAGCGGAAGAGGCTTTCGAAGGCGACGTTGTCGGTCGTCTTGTCCGGCCGCTTCCAGAACAGGGAGCCGTCGGCTTCCCGCTCCTGGTTGTGGGTCTGACCGTAGGCGAGGTTGAGGGTGTTGCGCCAGTTGGCCGATGCGCTGAACTGCTTCTCGGCCGTGGCGTCGACGGTGGCGGCCCAGACAACCGAGCCCTTGTCCCCGCCGTTCCAGTTCCTGCTGTAGTTGCTCTGGAGCAGGTTCACGCCCAGTTCGACCTGCTTCTGCCAGACGCCGATTTCCGGGCCGTCGGCGGCCAGGGCGGGAACCGCGGCGATCACGAGCCCGGCCATGATCATCGCATTGAATCTCTTCATGATTTCATTCCTCCGTCCGGAACGTTTCAGCTCGCGCTGTTGACCATGTGCACGACGCGCTGCGGGAAGGGGATCTCGATGCCCGCGGCGTCGAAGGCCTGCTTGCAGTTCTTGTGGAAGTCGAAGAGGACGCCCCAGTAGTCGGCGGCGTTCACCCAGGGCCGCACCACGATGTTCACGCTGGAATCGGCCAGCTGGGCGACCGCGACCGTGCGCGCCGGTTCGGCCAGGATGCGCCCATCGGCATCCAGGATCTCGTTGATGATCTTCATGGCCTGGTCGATGTCCGAGCCGTAGGCGATGCCCATGGTCATGTCGACCCTGCGCTGCTCGTAGCCGTTGTAGTTCTTGATGGTGCCCCCGAACAGGGCCCCGTTGGGCACGGTGATCCTGATGTTGTCCGGAGTGGCCAGGGTGGTGCTGAAGATCTGGATCTCCTTGACGGTTCCGGTGACCCCGGCCGCCTCGATGAAGTCGCCCGGCCTGAAGGGCCGGAACAGCAGGAGCATCACTCCCGAGGCGAAGTTGCCCAGGGTCCCCTGCAGCGCCATGCCGACCGCGAAGCCCGCGGCGCCGAGGATGGCGATGAAGCTCGCCGTCTCCACGCCGAACTGGCCGATCACCGCCACGACCGTGAAGGCCAGAATGGCAAGATAGGCCAGGCTGGTCACGAACCCCGTCAGGCTGGGGTCCACCTTCCGTTTGTCCATGATGGTCCTGAGCGCCTTGCGGATCGAGCCCGCGATCAGGCGGCCCACCCAGAAGATGACCAGGGCCCCGAGGATCTTCAGGCCCAGTTCCGGACCCCTCTCCTTGAGGATGTCCAGAAGCCCGGCCCAGAAATCCCCGTTGGCGATATCGAGAGCCGCGGCGGTATCAGCCTGGGCCGAAGCCTGTGCGAGGAAACCAGTCATCGGAATCACTCCTTTCGCAAAACGAAGTCCCCACCAGTGGGGACTTCATCGAATCCGTCAGCATCGGGTTCGAGGATAATAGGATCCACCTGATTGTCAATATCAGGAATGCCTCCTGAGGCCGTCACGGGGTCGGGTTGATGATCACGTCGATGCGGCGGTTCAGGGCCCGCCCCTCGGGCGTGCTGTTCAGGGCCACGGGGCGGTCGGGCCCGAAACCCTCGGTGGCGATCACCCCCGAAGCCATGCCGATCCGTTCCTCCAGGAGGCGGGCCACCGTCTCGGCGCGGCGCCGGGAAAGGCGCAGGTTGGCGTCCCGGCTGCCCGTGTCGTCGGTGTGCCCGTCCACCCGCACCTCCGCCCCGGGAAAGCGGCCGATGGCTCCGGCCAGGCGATCGATCAGGTCATCCTGCCCCGGCTTCAGCTCCGCGCTGCCCACCGCGAAGGAGATGCCCTGGAGCCTGAGCATGATCTCGCCTTCCGGAGTCAGGAGGATCTCCCCCTCCTTCGGCGTGAAAGACGAACGCAGCTGCAGGATCGTGTCTTCCCTTTGCTGCTTCGAGGTCAGGACCGATTCCGCCGCGCTGCGGTCGGCCTCGGCCACGCCCGCCCTCAGTTCGGTTTCCCACAGCTTCTGGCGCAGGGCGCTGATCTCCACCTGCTGGGCGGTGATGATCGAATCCTGGGCAGCGACCCGTCCTCCCACCATTTCGGAAAGATGCCGGTTGGCGATGGTCAGCGAATCGACCATGACCTGCCTCCGCAGGTTCGCGGCGTGCAGGCGGTCGAGCAGGGCGTCCGCCAGGGCCGATCCGGTCAGTTCGCCGGGCAGGGCCAATCCGTTGAGGGCGGCGATCTCCAGGAGGGCCTGGTCGAACCTGCCCAGAAGCGCCTCGGTCTCGCTCTTTTGGCGACGCATCTCCTCGACGAACAGCGCCATGTTCACCAGCCGACGTCCGGCGGACGCCAGGTCCCGCCACTCCTGGTCACCGGCCCCGTCCTTGCGGGCTGATTCGTACGCCTGGGACAGCTGCCACCAGGCGCTGGGCAGCCGGTTCTTGGCCCCGTGATCCTTGGCCTCGTCCAGCAGAGCCTGGACCTGGTCGGCCGGCGAAATCTCCTGGGCCGGCGCCCAGACGGCCCCAGACAGCCCGACGGCCCCGGCCAGCAGGGCCGCCGCGAGCATCCCCCGGTTCGCGGCCCGGATCCTGCCGGCCGCAGCCTTCACCTTCGTCATGATTCCTCCATCCGGCCCTTCAGCAGGCGGACAGCCTCGGACACCACGCCTTTGGCCGTCACCGTTTCCAGGCAGTTGAAAAGCGGGCACTTCTCCCGCGAACAGGTCGTCTTACGGGGGCAAGGCTCCGCCGGAGTCATCCGGACGGCGTCCCTGCCGATCTGTCCCCACCGGACCGGGCTCATCACCGGCGCGGGCGGGAAGAGGCCGATGGTGGGCGTGTCCAGGGCCGCAGCCAGGTGCAGGGGGCCGGTGGAAGGTGCGACCAGCAGATCGGCGGCCGCCAGCACGCCGAGGAACTGCCCCAGCGTGAACCGTTCCAGCAGGACGCCCACCCGGGCATCGATCCCGGCGGAGACCTCCCTCACCTTGTCCGCATCGGCGGCCGAACCGGTCACGAAGACCTTGATCCCCGGCTGCCGGGCGAGTCCGCCGGCGACCTCACGGTAAGATGAAGCAGGCCAGTCCAGGGCCGAGCCCCCGGATCCCGGATGAACCAGCACCACCCCGGCGAATCCTGCGGCCTCCTGCGCGCGCCAGTCCTTGCCGAAGGCCCGGTGCCCCTCGCCCACGTGCAGGCGGGGTCGCCATGCCGATCCGGTCCCGGACGGGGCCTCG
>JAHJTW010000046.1 GCA_018829565.1 bacterium
ATCATCTCCTCGATGATCGGCACCCGGTTGTGGTGGGTCTTGATGGTGTCGGCCCTCTTGGTGCCGCCGGTCTCGATGGTGTCGGGATAGATGGTGCCCTGTCCCAGAAGGTGATCGGTGATCCCCAGCCGGCGGGCCTCGCTCTCGAACACGGTGATGAAGGTGTCGCCGATGGCCCGGCGCTTGGCCTCGGGCTCGATCTTGCCCTCGAGGGCGGCCAGGAAGTCGTCGCTCGCGTCGATGAAGTGGAAGTCGTCCCCCATGCCCAGGTCCGCGAACATCTTCACCACGGCCCGGGATTCGTCCTTGCGCATCAGGCCGTTGTCCACGTGCAGCAGCTCGAGCCGGCCGGGTCCGAGGGCCTCGGCGAACAGGCGGGCGGCCACGGTCGAATCCACGCCTCCGCTGGCGAGCAGGAAGACGGACCGGTCGCCCACCTGGGCGCGGATGCGGGCCACCTCCTCCTGGACGTAACCCTCCATGGTCCAGGTGGGGCGGCAGCCGCAGATCTCCCGGACGAAGTTGGCGATCATCTCGTCGCCGTGCAGGGTGTCGTCCACCTCGGGATGGAACTGGAACCCGTAGCGGCGCAGCTTGTCGCTGCCGATGGCCGCGAAGCGATGAGGCGGGGCGTCCTCGCCCAGCAGGGAATATCCGAGTTCCTCGAAGTCCGGGCCCACCGAGGTGACCGAATCGAAGTGGCTCATCCAGACCTGCTCCACCTTGTCCAGGCCCGCGAACAGGGGATGGTCCCGCAGGATGTGAAGGTCGGCGTGGCCCCACTCCTGCTTGCCGTTGATCACCGTGCCGCCGTAGTGCTTGGCGATCTCCTGATGACCGAAGCAGAACCCCAGGATGGGGACGTCGAGATCCAGGATGCCCTTGTTCCAGTCCGAGTCCTCGCCGAAGGACGCGAGGCTGGGGCTGCCGCTGAGGATGACGCCCCGGTATTCGGCGAAGGCCTCGAGGGGATCCTCGGGCTGCCTGATCTCGGCCAGCACGCGGCCGCGCCTGACCTTGGTGGCGATCAGGTGGGCGTACTGTCCGCCGAAGTCGACGACGGCGATCTTGTCGTGGTGCATGCGTCCATCCCGTGGGCTGGCGGTCGGCGGGGAGGCGGTCCGGTCCGGGGCGCCCCGCGCCGGGGCGTCCGATCCGGTCGGCCGGGAAGGCCAATAGATAGCAAAGGACGGCCCCGGACTCAACCCGGCAGAAGAACCAGGCGGACGGGATGAATGAAATGGGTTTGCCAGTTCGGTCGAATACGGGAAAAATGCCTGGTCAGTTGGTCGGGGGTTGGGGTATACCTCTGGCCGGAATTCGTTGCTCGAAACGGGTCATATCGAGGAATATTGCAATACCATGAATCCTGGCCGCCTTCCCGTCTGGAACTCCGTCATCGATGTCATCGACCGCGCCCCCCTGGGTTCGGACGACAAACTCCGGTTGCAGCACTTCACGATGCTGCTTTTCATCGGCGTGCCGTCCATGCTCGCCTTCGCCCTGGTGGTGGGCCTGAAAGGGGAGCGCACGCTCTGCCTGTCCGTTCTCCTGACGGTGTGCGGGCTGGTGGCGGGCTGGATCCTGATCAGCCGCGGTGTCCGTGCCGTCCTGGTGTACCGGACGGATTCCCTGATCTTCTGCGCCCTGCTGCTCTACATGGCTGTGATCGGGGGTCAGGATGGGTCGAAGATCCTCTGGACCTACGCGTTCCCGCTCATCGGGTTCTTCCTGATGGGGAAACGGGAGGGCATGGCCTGGGTGGCGGCGGTCTACGGGATGTCCGCGCTCATCGTGTTGGGCCGTGTTCCCGGCATCGAGGTTTATCCTTATTCGGGGGAATTTTCGGCCCGGTACCTCGTAACCATGTTTTGTGTGACCGTGATCGCCTACGGGTTCGAGCACTTCCGTGAACTCTACCGGCTGGGCATGGAACAGGAACGCAGCCGCCTGCAACTGGCCCTCGAACACGTCAAGACGCTATCGGGCCTGCTGCCCATCTGCTCGGGCTGCAAGAAGATCAGGGACGACCGGGGCTACTGGAACCAGCTGGAATCGTATCTCGACCTTCACACCGACGTTCGATTCAGCCACGGTCTGTGCCCTGACTGCATCAAGGAATTCTTCCCGGGATACGAGGATGAACCGGACTTCGATGGCGATGGGATGGGTCGCCCCGACCCGCAAGGGTAGGCAGGGGCCGGCCGGAGTGTTCCCGGAGGTCAGCGGGTCATCGATTCCTCCGCCATGACCGGGATCACCTCAGGTACGATGCCCGACCAGGCGCCTTCCTTCATCCGGGCTTCGATCTCCAGGCCGCCCGCGCCCAGGACGGCGCGGTAGCGCAGGAGTCCGAATTCTCCCGTGCGGTAGCCGAAGCCATCCCCCTCGTCCAGGTAGAGCACACCCTCCGCCGTCCCCCGGTCATCCGGGTTGACCAGCAGTTCCACCTCGGTCAGGTCCCTTTCCCCGGAAAACTCCACCACCGGACCAAGGGGCAGCACGGCGCCCTCACGCAGGTACAGGGCCGGCAGGTCGGGATCGTCGAGGTCCCCGTCCACCAGGCCGATGCGGACCCAGTTTCCGGCGGGGAACACGTCGGGGAACGGCCCGTCGGGCTTGGTGCGGCAGGCGACCAGCAGGTCGTCTCCCAGCAGGAAGGCGTCGTCCTGGTCGCGCAGCCGGGGATCGGCGGGATCGGCGAAGAACAGGGGCCGGACCAGGGGCAGGCCGGTTTCCGAGGCTTCCCGCATCAGGGTGTAGAGATAGGGCAGCAGCCGGTAGCGGCGCTGGAGGGCCAGGCGGCAGGTGGCCTCGACCTCGGGCCCGAAGGCCCAGGGCTCCTTGTCGACGTTGCCCTTGCCGGTGTGCCCGCGGGAGAACGGCAGGAGCGCTCCGACGCCCATCCAGCGGGCGAACATCCGGCCGTCGCCCGCTCCGGCGAACCCCCCGATGTCCGGGCCGGCCAGGGGCTGCCCCGAGAGTCCCAGGTTGAGCACCCCGCTGATGGACATGTCCAGGTGCTGCCAGGTGGCCACGTTGTCCCCGGTCCAGGTGGCGGCCCAGCGCTGGCCGCCCAGGTGGTTGGCGCGGGTCAGCACGAAGGGGCGGCGCCGGGGCCTGGCCTTCAGGCAGCCCTCCCAGGTGCCGCGGGCCATGAGCATGCCGTAGACGTTGTGGTAGCGGGCGTGGGTGTCGAGCCCGCCTAGGTCGGCGTCGGCCCGGTGGACGTTGTCCAGGGGCATGGTCTTGGCGTCGGTGTTGAACACCGCCGGCTCGTTCATGTCGTTCCAGACGCCGTCGAAGCCGAGGTCCAGGAACTGCGCGTACAGGCCGCCCCACCAGGCGCGCACGTCCTGCCGGGTGAAGTCGGGGAACACGCAGTCGCCGGGCCAAACGTCGCCGACGTAGGGCCGGCCGGCGGCGGTCCGCACCCAGGCATCGATGGCCTGGCCCGTGTCGTAGACGTGGTAGCCCGGATCGACCTTGATCCCCGGATCGATGATGGCCACGGTCTGGAAGCCCTGATCGTCCAGTTCGCCGATCAGCCCGCGCATGTCCGGGAAGTCCCAGGTGTTCACGGTGAAGCAGCGGAAGCCGTCCATGTAGTCGATGTCGAACCAGATCACGTCGCAGGGGATGTCGCGGTCCCGGAACTCGCGGGCGATCTCCCGCACCCGGTCGTCGGGGGTGTAGGAGTACCGGCACTGGTGGTAGCCCAGGGCCCAGCGCGGGGGCAGGGGCATGGTCCCGGTCAGGCGGGCGAGGGTGCGGACCACGCTCTGAGGGTCGGGCCCTTCCATGATGATGACGGGGAATTCGGGCCCCGAGGCCTCGAACCGGATGCCCTGCCGCAGATCGATCAGGCAGCGCTGCGGCGTGTCGGCGATCACGCCGAAGCTGGTCCCGTCGGGGCGGACGCCCAGCACCCAGGGATGCGACTGGTAGAGGCTGAGGCTGCCGGCGCCCCAGGCGTAGGCGTCGGTGTTCCAGGCCACGGTCCGGGTGCCGTTGCGGCGCAGGGGGCCGGGCACCTCGCCGGTGCCGTAGAGGTCGGTCCCTTCGGGAACCATCAACGTGACCGAGGGGCGGCCCTGGATGCGGGCGAACTCGGGCCGCAGGGTCCAGCTTGGGGGCGGCGACCCCAGGGCTTCCGGCTGCTCGACCAGGCAGAGCGAGGGCCGGGCGCGCTCCTTCGCGGTGGCCGAGGCGAAGAACCGGACGGCGTCCGGGCCGATCATCTCTTCGACGACGGCTTCGGACTGGGCGAGGGCGGGGGTCCATGGAGCGCAAAGGAGCAGGATCAGGACGAGCAGGCGGACGGTTCTGGACATGCATTTCTCCGGGGCTGGGGTCCGGGAACCATCCTAACCCGGGATGCCCGCCGGCCCAAGGGGATTGGGCGTCAATCCCGCACTTCGTTCCGCGTCAGCGGCACGAACCGCACGGGCAGCACCGCCTCTTCCCGGACGGCCCCGTCCTCGTCCTTCCTGACGACCGTCAGCCACTGGGTGTCTCCCCACGGTCCGACCGGCATGACCAGCACGCCGCCGGGCGCCAGCTGGGCGATCAGCGGCGGCGGGATCTCCGGCGCGGCCGCGGTGACCATGATCCCCGTGAAGGGCGCCAGGTCGGGCAGGCCCAGGTAGCCGTCCCCCTCGTGCACCGTTACGTTGTCGTACCCCAGTTCGCGCAACCTCAGCCGGGCGCTCCGGGCCAGTTCGGGCACGATCTCGATGGTGTGCACCGCGCCTTGGGGCAGGACTTCCGCCAGCACGGCGGCCTGGTAGCCCGAACCGGTGCCGATCTCCAGGACCGTGTCGCCGGGAGCGGTCTCCAGCAGGTCGGTCATCAGGGCCACGATGGTGGGCTGGCTGATGGTCTGGCCGTGCCCGATGGACAGGGGCCGGTTGGCGTAGGCGTGGCCGCGGGCTTCCGGGGGGACGAACAGGTGGCGGGGGACGGTGGCCAGGGCGCGGTGGACGGTGTCGCTGAGGCGGGGACGCCCGAGGATGTGGCTGTTGCGCGTCACATCGGCCTCGACGTCTCGTACCATGGACAGGCGATCCTCGCGGCGATCGGGATCGCCGCCGGCGCCGGAGCGTGAAGTGCCCGCAGCCATCACCAGGACCACCACCGTCAGAAGAAAGAAGCCGCGTGGACGCATGGAACCGTCCTCCCGCTTCAGCATAGACGTCTGCAGGTGGAATGACAAGGGGCCCCGGCTTTCGGAGGCCAGGGCGAAACCATAGAGGTCGGAACATGAAGCGATTCGCGATCATCACCCTGGCCGTCCTGATGGGGACGGCCCTGAGCGGAGAGGGCGAGACCATGGCGAAGGAAGAAAGGGCCCTGGAGCGGATCACCCTGGGCGGGGGCTGCTTCTGGTGCATCGAGGCGGTGTTCGAGGAACTCGAAGGCGTGGTCAAGGCGGAGTCGGGCTACGCCGGCGGGGACGGCCCTGCGGAATACAAGGCCGTCTGCAGCGGGACGACCGGTCACGCGGAGGTCGTGCAGGTGACCTACGATCCGGCGGTGGTCTCCGTCAGGGACATCCTGGGGGTCTTTTTCGCCGTCCACGATCCCACCACGCTGAACCGCCAGGGCGCCGACGTGGGCACGCAGTACCGTTCGGTGATCTTCCACGAGAACAAGGCCCAGGCCGTGGCGGCCCAGGAGGCGGTGGCGAAGCTGGAGGCCGACGAGGTGTGGCCGGATCGGGTGGTGACGCAGATCGAACCCCTGGAGGAGTTCTTTCCGGCCGAGCCCTACCACCAGGACTACTACCGCAACAACAAGAGCCAGGGCTACTGCCAGGTGGTGATCAATCCCAAGCTGGCGAAGTTCCGCAAGGAGTTCGCGGAGCGGTTGAAGGATTGATCGCTGATCGCGCTCGGATCAGCGCACGAGGGTCACTTTCCGGCCTGTCCTGGCACGAGGTGGGGCCGGCCCCGAAATTGAAGAATCATGACGCAGAAGGGTTCAAATGAACCCTTCTGCGGCCTGATTGATCAAAACGAAGCGCAGGCGATCAGTGACAGAATGGCCAGCAATGCTGCAAAAAAACAGGTGCTTCGATTCATCGCGCACGGGCCTCCGGGTTTGCATATTTCGATCACATAGAGACCAGATTCCCTTTTCTCCCCGCAGCCATCAACCCACCTTCCGGCCCCGGATGCTGTAGACGATGGGCACGTCCTGTCCCTGGTGCTCGAGGTGGAAGCGTCCCGGCTCCCGCTCGATCATGTCCGGGAAGCAACCGTAGGGACTGAAGGGGTATTCCTTCAGGCTCTCGATCCGGATGCCGGCCTCGATGAGCGCGGTGACCACGCTCGACAGGGGATGGGACCACTGGGCGTACTTGGTCACCACGTCCTGGCCGTTCTCGGTGTAGGTGCCCGATTCCTCGATGTCCGGGACTTCGAGGGTGAAGTAGGAGTATCCGCTGAGGATGTCGTAGATGGGATGGAACTCCACCAGGCAGAACTCGCCGCCCGGCGCCAGGTTCGTCGCCACGATCTCCGCCCAGCGCCGCACGTCCGGCAGCCAGCAGAGCGTCCCGTAGGAGGCGAAGACGATGTCGAAGGGGTCGGCCGCGCCCCGGTCGTAGTCGTAGAGGTTGGCGCAGACGAACTCGGCGCCCACGCCGCTGCGGCGAGACAGTTCCCGGGCGCGGTCGATGGCGACCGGCGAGATGTCCACGCCCGTGCAGCGGGCGCCGAGGCGGGCCCACGACAGGGTGTCCAGGCCGAAGTGGCACTGAAGGTGCAGCAGGCTGCGGCCGGCCACGGGGCCGATCTCGGCCAGCTCGATCTCGCGCAGGCTGGTGGCGCCTGCCAACCAACCCTCCACGTCGTAGAACCGCGAGGTGAAGTGCACCTCGGTGCGGCGATCCCAGGACGCCCGGTTCAGGGCGAAGTGGTCCATGCGGTCATCCTCCCACGATTCCGTCGTCATGCACGTCCCGGTCCGCGGACCGCAGGTCGCGCAGCAGGCGGCGCACGTCCCGCACGCCCCCCCAGGTGAACCAGACCACCACGATCATCCCCAGGCCGATCTCGATCCAGGTCCGCACCTCCCAGAATCCCAGCCACAGGGGGTTCCAGGGGCTCCAGTCGCCGTTCTCGACGGGACGGGTGAGGAAGTAGGCGGTGCCGGCGGCGAAGACCACCACCCAGGCGAAGTTCCAGCCCCAGGTCATCAGGTAGAGGATCCGGTCGCGGCGGCCGAACTCGTCGGTGATGCCCAGCATCCGCCAGCCCCGGCTGACGGTGAGGGTTCCCTCCTCGACCTCGCCCTCCAGCCGGAAGGCGCCGCGGTGCAGCAGGCGGTCCAGGTCGAAGTCGCGCCGGCGGACCGCCTGCTGGATCAGCGACACCGCCACGTAGACCACCAGGCAGAGCCACATGGCAAGGCCCCAGAGCTGCTGGCCGTTGGGCAGGTGGTCCCTGGTGTAGGCGGCCCAGGCCGCGGCGCGCTCGGTGCCCAGGCCGTCCAGCATCCCCCAGAAGGGGATCCCGGTCTCGCGGAAGGCGCGCTGGGCCTGCTCGAGGATGAATCCGCCGAGGGCCAGGGTCACGCCCGTGATCGAGGCCGCCCAGGCGGCGGCGGTCGTGCCCCAGCGGGTGTACAGGCCGCCGATGATCACGGCCCCGGACCAGCCGGCGAAGATCGCGCCGGTCAGGGCGAAGAACAGCAGGATCGCCTGGCTCTGCTTGTAGAACAGGCTGAACAGGAAGGCGAAAACCGCGACGAGGACCACCCCGGACCTCAGCAGGGTCAGGTGGGCCCGGGGGGAAAGGGGCCTGTTCCGGAACGGCAGCACCACGTCCTGGATGAAGATGCTGCTCCAGGAGTGCATGTAGGTGCTGTGGGTGCTGACGAAGGCGCCGAGCATCAGGGCCGCGAAGGCGCCCAGCAGGCCGGGGGGCAAGAGGGCGGCCAGGACCAGGGGTCCCCGCATCTGGTTGCGCACCGCCTCGTTGCCGATCAGCGCCAGCTTGCCGTCCACTCCGTCGGCCACCGTCGACCAGCCCTGGTGGTGCATGACGGTGAACACGAGGATGGGCACCAGGGTCATGAACACGTCCTGTGTGCGCTGGCGCCACAGGCCCAGCACGTTGCCCATCTTGCCCTCGTGGGCTGTGCGGGCCGAGCTGTTGTAGGCCTGGGTGCCCTGCCAGGACATGGCGCCGTAGAACAGGCCCAGCACGCCGATCAGGAAGTACTGGAAATTGAAGTTCTCGACGAAGCCGGTGTCGAAGGGATTGATCTTCGAGTGGCCCACGGGAGCCCGGGACAGCACCTCGCCGACGGAGTCCCAGCCGACCAGCAGGACCAGGTACACGGCCAGGACCAGGAAGACCACGTTGGCGAACACGCCCTGGATGAAGTTGGTGATCATCACCGCGACCTGGCCGCCCAGGAACACGAAGAACACCGAGGTGGCCAGCAGCACGGCCATGATGGCCGGGAACAGGGGGACCGCCAGCCCGCCCGCGTGCACGACCTCGGGCAGGCCCAGGTAGTGGATGAAGAAGCGCGTGCCCACGGAGGGGAAGATCCCGAAGTTGATGATTCCCGCTACGAAGGCCACCGTGCCGGCGAAGATGCGGAAGCGGCGGCTGTAGCGCCGCTCGAAGAACTCGGCCAATGTCAGCGCGCGCGTGCGGCGGAAGCGGTACGTTACCCAGCCGGTGACCATCACCACGACCTGGAACAGGGCCATGGTCAGGCCCCACCAGGTCAGTGCGAAGCCGGCCTCGTAGCCCATCTCCAGGTTGGCCACCACGGTGATGGCGCCCAGCCCCGCGATGCCCATGGAGATGGTCAGCAGGTAACGTCCGGCGGAGCGGCCGGCGGCCAGGTAGTCCGAGACCCCGCGCATGGTCCCGCGCGTGGCCAGGACGGTCACGACGATGGCCGCGTACATGGCCAGCAGGATGATCCAGTCCAGGAAGGTCATCAGAACAGGCGCGGCTCCTCGATGCGGGTGACGGCGCCGGCCAGGGTGTGGCCCTCGAGCCGCAGCAGGCGGGCCTTGGTGGTGATGCCGCCGGCGAAGCCGACCAGCGACCCGCCCTTGCCGATCAGCCGGTGGCAGGGCACGAGGATCGGCAGGGGATTGTGGCCTGCGGCCTGCCCCACCGCCCGCGTGGCTGTGGGCTTGCGCAGGGCGCGGGCCACCTGGCCGTAGGTGCGGGTGCGCCCGTAGGGGATGGCCAGCAACTGGGTCCAGACGCGGATCTGGAACGGCGTGCCCAGAAGGTCGAGATCGATCTCGAAGTTGACCCGGCGGCCGAGGAAGTACTCGGCCAGCTGGTCCTTGAGGTCCTCGAAGCCGAGGGGGTCCTCGCGGATGGAGAGGGGCTCGCCGCCGGGTTCGGCGGGGAAGTAGCGGCGCGCCAGGGCGTGGGCCCTGGTGTGATGCTCCCAGGCCTGGGGCAGGAATTCCAGCCGGACCAGGCCCCGGGGGCCCGCCACGGCCAGCAGCGGGTCCAGGACGGTTCGCAGCAACGCGTAACGCACCATCGGCAGTCCTTTCGCAACGGCGGCGATGATAGCAGAACCCTCGACCGCAAGGCACAAAAAAGGGCGCGCCCGCAGGCGCGCCCTTGGTCGGTCACAGGATCCGGATTACCGGAACATGGACTTCACGCCGCCGAAGCTGGACTTCTCGTCGGGAACGGCGCAGATGGTTGCGTTGTCGACGCCGGGGGAGTCGGTGATGCAGAGGTCGAAGGAACCGACGACCCAGTAGCCGTCGCAGACCAGGGCATGGCCGGGGACGTAGGTGCCGTCCGGGCCGACGGTGGCGTTGCCATAGTAGGCGTCGCCGGTGCCGGGGGTCTCGACCAGGGCGATGCTGTCGATGATGGAGGACCACAGGACGTTGTCGATGGTCCAGTCGTCGTCGAGGTCGATGTCGTCACCCACGATGCCGGTGAAGCCGGACACCAGCATGAAGGTCACGTTGTCGCTGTTCTCGAAGTTCAGCAGGGTGCCGAAGGTGGCGTCGGCCGCTTCGCCGCAGGTCTGGGTGTAGGTGGTCTCGACGCCCAGGAAATAGCCGTCGGCGGCGATGCTGTAGCCGTCCAGGGAGACGGCGGCTTCGATGGCGCCGTTGAGGGCGGTGCCGTCGCCGATGACGATCAGGGTCAGGCCGTTGAGGCTCTCGCCGGGCATGCCGGCCAGCTCGAAGTACTCGTCGTTGTCGGTGCTGGTCTGATCGATCCGGACCTCGTTGAGGGTCACGGCCAGGGCGGGCACGGCCAGGAGGGCCATGGCGGCGAGGATGAGGGTGACTTTAATAAGGCGCATGGTTTCATCCCTTTCAGATGACGGGCCCGACCGGCGATCCGGCTCCCCCCGGAAGCTCGGCAGGGCACTGACGGAAGGTGACATCGGGAGAGAACTGAGCTCAGGCTTCTCCTCGCTGGAAATCATAACACATCAAGAGGAATCTTGTAAATCCATCTTTTAAATTTGCTTAATCCTAACAATCCTGGCGAAAATGCTAGAAAATGTCCGTCCTGGATTCCATTTGAATTCCTCCGGGAAATCCCGGATCTTGAGGAACGTATCCCCCTGGGCGGCCCCGCGGCCGAATCCTGGAGATCCCGGTGCCCGGAATCCTTTCCATCCTTGCCTGCCTGTTGCTGCTGACAGGATCGTCCATCGCCGGGGACGTCCCCGTCCTGGCCCTCGAGACCCACACCCTGCCCAACGGCCTTCAGGTCATCCTGCAGCCCGATGCCGCCTGCGACGTGGTCGCCGTGAACATCCGGTACCATTCGGGATCGGGGGCGGAGGATCCCGGCAAGCATGGGCTCGCCCACCTGTTCGAGCACCTGATGTTCAAGGGGTCCGAACACCACGACCGCGACTATTTCCAGACCATCCAGGAGGCGGGGGGAGAGGTCAACGCCCAGACCAACCGGGACCGCACCACCTTCTGGGAGACCATCGCGCCCGAGCAGCTGGAGCGCGTCCTGTGGCTGGAGGCCGATCGGATGGGTCGCCTCCTGCCGGCTTTGACCCCCGAGAAGTTCGACCGGCAGAAGGACGTGGTGATCCGGGAGCTGGCCCAGCGGGCGGACGAGCCCTACGGCGGAGGCGCCGATCTTCTGGCGGGTCTGGTCCATCCGCCGGAGCATCCCTATTTTCGCCCGGTGGGCGGGGATCCCGGTGATCTGCAGGCCCTGACCCTCGAGGACGCCCAGGCATTCCACCGCACCCATTACGTCCCGAACAACGCCTCGCTGTGCATCGTGGGGGCCTTCGACCCCGGCCTGGCTCTGGAATGGGTGAAGCGGTATTTCGGCCCCCTGGAGCCCGGTCCCCGGAGGGTCCGGCTGCGGAGCTGGCCGGTCGCCCTGGAGGGGGAACGCCGCCTCGAAGTTCCCGAGGCCAAGGGGCTCGGCCGCATCGCCATGGCCTGGCCCTCTCCGGGCTGGTTCCGGCCCGGCGACGGGGAACTCGACCTGCTGGCGGACGTCCTGGCCCAGGGCAGGTCCTCCCGGTTGACCCGCAGGCTGGTCCACGAGCTGAAGACCGCCCAGAAGGTGGCCGTGCGGCAGGAATCCCGGGAACTGGGGGGGATGTTCGTGGTGGAGATCACCGCCGCCCCCGGGGCGGATCTCGGGGCCCTCGAAGCCGCCGCGGACCAGGTCCTGGCGACCCTCCTTGAGGAGGGGATCACCCCCGAGGAACTGCGCGGGGCGGTCAACCGCCGTCATGCGGATCTGCTGAGAAGGCTCGAGATCCCGGGCGGGACGTCGGGCCGGGCCCACATTCTCAACCGCTACCTGGCCCACACCGGCCGCGCCGACTACCTCGGCCGGGATCTGGAGCGCTATCTCGGCGCGACGGCGGAGGGGGTGAGCGCCTGGGCCAGGCGGTGCCTCAGCCTGGAGGACCGGGCGGTCCTGGTTCACCTACCTGCTGCCCCGCCGGTCACGCCGGTCGAGGCCGTGGGGGTCCCGGACACCCTGCCTCCGGTGGGGCCCGGAACGCCATTCAGCCTGCCGTTGCTGGAGCAGGGCGTCCTGGACAACGGGATGAAGGTGCTCCTGGTCCGCCGGCCGGGTTTGCCCCTGGTGGAAGTCCACCTGAACGTCCATACCGGATGGGCCGCCGATCCCGCCGGCCGGCCGGGAACGGCTACCCTGACAGCGGCCATGCTCGACGAGGGGGCGGGGGACCTCTCCGGGCAGGAGATCGCCGCCCGTTTCGAGGCCCTGGGAGCGGAATTCCGCACGACCTCGTCCTTCGACGGTGTGACCCTCTCCCTCAACATCCTGGCCGGGCGGCTGGACGAGGGGCTGGATCTCCTGCAGGACCTGGTCCGGCATCCCCGCTTCGATTCCCGGGAGTTCGACGACCTGAAGGGGCGCTACCGGGGACGGCAGACGCAGGAGGCGGCCGATGCGGCCATCCGCGGGATCGTGGAGGTCCAGGAACTGGTGTTCGGACCGGACCACCCCTACGGCCTGCCTTATACCGGGAGCGGAACCCCCGCCGGCCTGGAGGCCCTGACCGTCGACGATCTTCGCGACTTCCACCGGCGCTGGTACAGGCCCGGGAACGTGGCGGTGGTCCTGGTGGGCGACCTCGATCGGGAAGAGGCGCTGGCGCGCTGCAAAGGGGCGTTCGGGAGCTGGAAGGCCGCAGCGACGCCTGCGCCGCCCGCTCTGCCTGCGGCCGCTCCGCACCCGGGTGGCGTCGTCCTGTTCGACCATCCGGGGGAGAAGCAGGCGACCCTCGTCGCCGGTTGCCTGGCCGTTCCCCGCAGCCATCCCGACTACCGGGCCCTGCAATTGGTCAACCTGGTGTTCGGGGGCCAGTACGCCTCCCGCATCAATCTGAACCTGCGGGAGGACAGGGGGCTGACCTACGGGGTGCGGTCGCGCCTGCTCGGGTTCCGGGGCGCGGGCCTGTTCCTGATCACCGCCCAGGTGCCCGTCGACCGGGTGCCCGAGGCGATGCGGGAACTGGACCGGGAGCTGAGGGAGCTGCGCACCACCCGACCGCTCACCGCGGACGAGCTGGAGATGGGCCGCGCGCGCCTCCAGGCGGGATTCACCCGCAGCTTCGGGACCATGCGGCGGGTGGCCGACAACGTCGACCACCTGCTGGAGAACGACCTTCCCCTGGACGCCTGGGCGGAGGCCCTCGGCGAGATCGCCGGAATCGACGCGGCCACGGCCGCCGGGGTCGTGGAACGCCATCTGGATCCGGACGGGCTGGTCTGGGTGGTCCTGGGGCCGGCGGCGGACGTGGAAGAGGGTTTCCGGGCGGCGGGAATGACCGACTGGGAGCGCGGGGACGGCCCTTGAGGGTCGCCCCGAAAGGGCACCATCCTGCTCGAATATTCTGATACTTAAAAATCATAATCAAAAAATTAACACTTGATGCGATCCCGGGATCCGCGGTAAGCTCTTGGGATCAGGTCAACTACTACCATTGTGGTAGGAATTGAGGCCCGAAAGGAGGTTGTGGACAGCTATTTGGACGCTGGGGTTGCCAGGGACAGGAGGGGAGAACTCCAGACCCTTACCTCGCACCAATAGCAGATCGGAGATCGAATGACAGTCCGCTTCAAGCCCACCCTGGTGCTGCTCGCCCTCATCCTGCTTGCGGCCACTTCTGTTTTCGCAGCGACGACCCGTGAATTCGCACCCGTCCAGAACGGCTTCTCGCCCACCGGCGACCAGGTCGAACTGTACGCGCCCGGACGCGTGCTGGTGAAGTTCCATGCCGACGCCATCGCCGAATCCCGCCTCGGGATCCCCCTGGAAAAGGGTGCGGTCCTGTCCGGCGGCGTCACGGGACTCGCCGGCTTCGACGCCCTGGCCGCCCGGGCCGGGGTCACGCGCATCGAACGGCCGTTCATCACGCCCCGCAACCTGGACAAGGCGGCCGAGCTCGGCACCGACCGCTGGTTCATGCTGCAGGTGGCGGACGGCGACATGGTCGAACTGGCCGGGATCCTGGCCGGCGACCCCGCGGTGGAGATCGCCCAGCCTGATTGGCGGGCGTTCCCGGCCTCGGTGCCCAACGATCCCCTGTATGCCGACCACTGGGGCCACAACAACACCGCCCAGATGATCAGCTACGACTGGTCGACCTACAGCCACACCGGCCCCACGGTCGGGACGGTGGGCTTCGACGCCAACGCCGAGGCGGCGTGGAGCACGACCTACGGCGATCCCGGGGTGATCGTCGCCATCCTCGACAGCGGCGTGGACATCTACCACGAAGACCTGAACTGCATGGCCGGCTACGACTTCGGGGATGGGGACACCAACCCCATGGACGACAGTCGCGCGCCTGGCCACGGGACCTGCTGCGCCGGGGTGACGGCCGCCGTGGCCAACAACGGCACGGGGATCGTCGGCATCGCCGGGGGCAGCACGATCATGCCGGTCAAGGTGGCCGACCGCCGCGGCAGCATGTACTTCTCGGCGATCACCAACGGCATCTACTACGCGGCGGACAACGGCGCGGACGTCATCAGCATGAGCCTGGGCGCGGCGATCACCTCGGACGCCGCCACCGACGCCGCTCTCCAGTACGCCTACAACGCCGGCTGCACCATCCTGGCGGCCACGGGCAACGAGAACAACAGCGTCATCAGCTATCCGGCCATCAACGCCTACGTGATCGGCGTCGGCGCGGCCTCGCCCTGCGGGGACCGCAAGCGGTCGTCGAGCCTCTCCACCGAGCTGAACCCCGGGGTCGTCGCCGATCCCAACGGGTACACCTGCGACGGCGAGCGCTGGTGGGGTTCGAACTACGGTTCGACCACCAAGGATCACGCCGGGGCCGTGGACGTCATCGCTCCGACCATCGTCCCGACCACCGACATCAGCGGCAGCGCGGGGTACGACGCGGGCAACTACGACATGTTCTTCAACGGCACCAGCTGCGCGACTCCCTACGCGGCCGGCGTCTGCGCCCTGATCAAGTCGGCGTTCCCCAGCTACACCCCCGCCCAGGTCCGCGACAAGCTGACCGGCACCGCCATCGACATCGTGAACGTCGAATCGGGCGGCGGCTGGGACCGCTACTCGGGCTACGGCATGGTGGACGCCGCGGCGGCCGTCGGCGGCGGCACGGTCCTGAATCCGCCGGTGGCGGCCTTCACCGGCACGCCCACCAGCGGGGACTACCCCCTGGCCGTGCAGTTCACCGACCAGTCCACCAACACGCCGACCAGCTGGAGCTGGACCTTCGGCGACGGCGGGACCTCGACCGCCCAGAACCCTTCGCACACCTACACCGCCGCCGGCTCCTACACCGTCTCGCTGACGGTGGCCAACGCCGACGGCGGCGACACCGAGATCAGGACGGGCTACATCACCGTGACCGAGCCCTCGGTGCCGACCCCGCCGGTGGCGGCCTTCACCGGCACGCCCACCAGCGGGGATTACCCCCTGGCCGTGCAGTTCACCGACCAGTCCACCAACACGCCGACCAGCTGGAGCTGGACCTTCGGCGACGGGGGGACCTCGACCGCCCAGAACCCGTCGCACACCTACAACGCCGCCGGCTCCTACACCGTCTCGCTGACGGTGACCAACGCCTACGGCGGCGACTCAGAGACCAAGGCGGGCTACATCACAGTGACCGAGCCCCCGGTGGGCGGCACGATGCACGTGGCGGACATCGTGGTGACGCGCGTGCTGAGCGGCCGCAAGTACTACGGCCGGGCCGTGGTGACCGTGGTCGATGACGGCGGGGCTCCGGTGGCCGGGGCCACGGTGACCGGCCTGATGACCGGGGACGCCGACGAGACCCTGTCCGGCGTGACGGGCACGGACGGGGCGGTGACCCTGACCACGCTCAGGAAGTCCTACGGGAACACGGACTATTGCTTCGAGGTGACCGGCGTGACCCATGCCTCGTTGACCTACGATGCGGGATCCAATCTGGTCACGAAGTCCTGCGAGGGCGGGGACGTCTTCGGCGCCGGCGAGCGATTCCTGCCGGACAGCGTGGTCCTGGGGCAGAACTCGCCGAACCCGTTCAATCCCAGGACGACGATCACCTTCAGCCTGCCCGCGTCAGGCCACGTCCGCCTGGCGGTCTACAACGTCAAGGGCCAGCTGGTTGAGATGCTGGCCGAGGGCGCCTACGGCGCGGGCACCCACACCTTCGCCTGGGACGCGAAGGACAGCCCCAGCGGCGTGTACTTCTACCGCCTGGAAACGAAGGAATCCAGCGAGACGCGTAAGATGATCATGTTGAAGTAAACGGGATCCCTCAGGATTCCTGCCGCCTGCGGCCGCCGGAGGATATCCGGCGGCCGCGGTCGTTTCGGGGGCGGCCGGGCCCGGAGAATGAAACCCCGTTCTCGTGGGGCCGGATGAAATTGTTGCCCCGCAAGCGGTAGGACCGGAAAGAAATTCACCTCGGGGGGGGGCGCAGGGATCGTGGGGCCGGAACGGGTTTCCTGCTCGAATCGGCGGTTTGGAGAGGGGATCCGAGCCCCGTTCCCGGAATGCACCGGAGGCGGAGACATGGTACGGTTCCTGCCAAAGGACTCCCTCGATCGGGAGCCGAAACGAACCCGCATTCCCCTCCAGGGGGTGGTTCGACCGGCCCGACCGGTTCTCCGGGCGGCGGACGACAGGGGATCCGGGGGAATGTGAGCGTTTCGTCAAACGAGGCTGAAGTCCTGGAAAATTCACGCAAAAGCCCGGTGTGGGACACCTATTAAATGGTTGACACTGCTTTTTATTTCTGTTTACTTGAACCCGCTGAAGAGCCAAAAAGAATGGTTGGCAGGTCTGCCGATTTGGTGCAGAATGCCACCAGCAAGGGGCAGTGTGACTCTTTTCCATTGAACACGGAGGTGCCCCCCAAACAAAGCCGGTGCGATGATCTTGGCGTGATCATGTCCAAGTCGTCGCCATTGGTGTTTGCAGGGGACTGGAAAGAGGAGGCTGGTAAAAGAGGGCAAAAGAACAGTTTTGTGGATTCTGGAGATGTGAACCGTTGTCCATGGTGAAAGTCCGGTAGCTTACCGACCAACAGGTGGAGGAAAAGCCCAATGAGAAAACTCGTTTTGTTCACGGCCATGGCGGCCATCCTCTTTGCCTTCGGGTGTAACGAGGAAAACGTGTACCAGCCCGATGCGAATGAAGACGGACGCGTCATCGGGACCATCCAGGGTGTGGTGACCGACGCTGCGGATGCCACTCTGCTGCCTGGTGTCGAAGTGAGCACGACCATTCGTGCCGAGCACGTGACGACGATCACGGATGCCACGGGTCACTACTCGTTCACGAACCTCGATCCCGGCAACTACGTCCTGACCTTCGTCTTCCCCGAAGACAAGGTCGTCAAGGACGCGTACGCCGGCGTGTTCGGCGAAGCCTACATCCCCACCGTGGATGAGATTCGCGAGAGCTACGGCGACGATTTCGAAGGCCCCACCGATGTCGACTTCCGGCACGAGGTCGAGGCCAACGTCAACCTGTACCCGCTGAACGGCTCGGCCGAGGGCTACGTCTTCGTGACGATGAACGCCCAGAGCGAGGTGCCCGCCGTGGGCGCCACGATCCTGGCCGACTTCGGCGTCGAGACCAAGGACTACTCCGGTTGGACCTACGCCCTCATCGACCACGAGTGGTTCGCCACCACCGGTGAGGACGGCATGTACAGCTTCACCGGCCTGCCCACCGGCGTGGACGGCATGCTGCGCTGCCTGCCCTACAACCACGACGGCACCTACTACGACCAGCAGAACCAGTCCCTGCACCTCGAGGACGGCGGCCACTTCCTGGCCGACGACTTCGTCCTGGGGACGGCCGACGCTCCGATGATCATCGCCCAGAACTGGGACGGCGACGTGCCCTTCCCGGCCGGCGGCTCCTTCACGGCCACCTTCAACATGGCCATGGATCCCGCGACCTTCGTCGCCACCCTGAACTGGTACGACAAGCAGCTGGTCCCCGTGACGGTCAGCTGGAACGGCAACACCGTGACCGTCGATCCCGACCAGGACATGGTCGTGGGCGGCGAGTACTACCTGACCCTGGCCGGCTGGTCCACCGACGGCCAGGCCTTCGAGGCCCATAGCTGGTACGTCGACATCGTGGCCGGCGTGCCCGCCACGGTCATCGCCTGGAACTTCGACGACGTTCCGTTCCCCGTGGGCGGCAACCCGACGTTCACGTTCAACATGGCGATGGACCCCTCGGCCTTCGAGATCTGGTTCGGCTACGACAAGCTGGGCGACGTCGTGTTCGACGCCACCTGGAACGAGGGCAACACCATGCTGACCCTCGATCCCGTGGTCGATCTCGACGACGACAGCTACTACTACATCCAGCTGAACGGCAAGAACGCCGCCGGCATCAACTACTACGGCAACTTCTACCTCTTCACCGAGGCTTACCAGAACGTCGTGGTGGTCGACACCAACCTGCCCGATAACGGCGAGGATTTCCCCTACGACGCCAACCCGTTCGTGACCTTCAGCGAGCCCATGGACACCGCCATGGACATCATGCTGACCCGCGGCGGCACGCCTCTGGACTTCGCCGCGGCCTGGACCAACGGCAACGCCACCGTGACCATCACGCCGACGCTGCCCTTCGAGATGGGCGTGCAGTACCGCCTGGTGTTCGACGGCACCAACGCCGCCGGCAACGTGGACTTCTACTGGTCCAAGTACTTCACGACCTTCATCGGCGATGATGCCTTCATCGTGACCACGAACACCGAGGACGACGACGTCCCGGTGGACGGCAACATCGAGGTCATGTTCAACAAGCCGATCGACCGCGAGACCCTCGAGGTCTCGTTCAGCGGTCTCAGCAACCCGCTGTACGGCACGGTGACCTGGGTCGATGACGAGAACATCGTCTTCAATCCCGACGCCCAGCTGTATCCCGCCACGACCTACACCTTCTGCGTCGAAGGTATGGCCCAGGACGGCGGCGATCTGGACGAATGCTTCACGTTCGACACCGCCGGCGGCATCGAGGCCGTCTGGAACAACATCCGTCAGCTGGACGGGACCTACAACGGCTTCCCGATCAACAGCGACATCGAGATCAAGTTCAACATGATGGTGAACCTGGATGCCGAGGGCACCAGCATCATGCTGACCCGCAACGACTTCGATCCCGACGTGGAAGTCCTCTTCGTCGAGTCGCTGTCCGCTGACGGCCTGACCCTGATCGTCAACCCCGACCAGAACCTGCAGCTGGACACCGAGTACACGATCTACTGGACCGTGGGCTCGTTCCTGCTGGACGACACCACCAGCGGCAGCATCACGTTCCGCACCGAGAAGACCCCGACCGCTCCGGTCGAGGTGGTTTCCGGCGTGATCCTGGATGAGGAATGGGAAGGCAACTACGACGAGACCTCGGTGGAGTTCACCTGGGCCAAGGACCCGAACGCCACCTGGTACTACATCTACGCGAAGTACGCCGACGCGGCGAAGGACGACTTCATCCGCGTGGCGAGCATCGCCCAGCCCATGGATGACGAGGACACCGTCACCGGTACGGTCGACCTGACCGGCGGCATCGTCGATCCGGACTTCGACGAGTTCTTCGACACCCGCGACAACGACACGCCTCAGACCCCGTTCGAGGGCGGCGCCGTGCTGGAGTTCAAGGTCACGGCCTTCAACTCGCTGGGTGAAGGTCCGGCCAGCGGCATCGTCACGGTCGAGGACGTCTTCGGCCCCGACGGCGACTTCACCGCTCAGGACTCCGACGTCGACGGTGATCCCCTCACGGTCAACGCCGAAGACGGCACGGCTGACGACACCGCCTTCGCCGACGAGGCGGACCTGGTCGTCATGCTGCAGTTCGACGCCGACGAGTACCTCGATCACGACACCACGCCGGTCGTCACGATCACCGAGGACTACGACAACAACGGCGGCGACCCGGACTACATGGCCACCCTGGGTGACATCACCTTCGAGGACATGGACGGGTACACCACGATCTGGGTCGAGATCATCGTGGCCGACGGCATGAACGGCTCCGGCGACCTGGTCGCGATCGAAGGCTTCCTCGACAGCAGCGGCAACGCCGTGGCCGAGGACACCGAGATCGATCCCTGGGTCCTGGTCGACACGACGCCTCCTTCGGGCGCCTTCACCGCTCAGGCCGAGTCGGCCGACAACTCGACCGGCGTCGCCGTCCTCGAGTTCGAGGTCACCTTCACGGCCACCGAGCTGCTGGACGAGACCGTTGCCCCGACCGTGGTCATCACGGACGGCGGAAATGTCACCGATGTGGCGTCCTACGTGCCCGCCAGCTATGTCTATTCCGTGGTTGACGGCGTCTCGGTGGTCACCCTGACCCTGTCGGTGCCCATCGGCCAGAACGCGGCCGAGGACGTCGTCTCCATCAACGGGCTGACGGACCTGGCCCCCGTGCCGAACGTCCAGACCGTCGCGGTCGAGTGGGCCCTCCTGGACACCACCGCCCCCGGCGGCGACTGGACCGCCCAGTCCGCCAGCGCCCAGAACTACACCGGCGCGGACGCGACCATCACGGTCACGTACACCGCCAGTGAGCTGCTTCTGCACCCCGGTGACGATGGCTACGTTGCCCCGACCTTCACCGTCGCCGACGGTGGTTACCTGACCGAACTGGCTGTGGACGCCGATAACATGGCCTTCGTGGACGTGGCCGGCGCCACTTCCCAGTTCGTCACCGAGGTCAGCTTCGACCTGACGATCCCCGCCGGCGACAACGCCCAGGGCGACATCGTGACCGTCGAGGGCCTGATCGACATCTACGGCAACGTGGATGCCGCCACCTACGACTGGACCCTGCTGGATACGACGGCTCCTGCCGCCCCGGTGGGTCTGGCCGCCACGGCGTCCGCGGACTATGACGCCTTCGTCGATCTCGACTGGACCGACAACACCGAGGCCGACCTGGCGACCTACACCGTCTACCGCGGCACCGCGCCCGGTGGTCCCTACACCGAGCTGGCCGCCGGCGTCGCCACCAGCGACTACACCGACGACACCGCGGTGCTGGGCACGACCTACTACTACGTTGTGACCGCCGTCGACGACTCGGCCAACGAGTCGGCGAACAGCGCCGAGGTGTTCGATACCCCGGTGGACACCACCGCTCCGGCCCAGGCGCAGAACCTGACCGCCAATGGTTCGCTGGACGCCCCCGCCACCATCACGGTGAACTGGGACGACACCACCGAGCCCGCCGAGAACTTCGACCACTACAACGTGTACCGCGCGTTGGTGGCGAACTTCGGCGTCGCGGCCCTCGTGTCCTCGCCGACGGTCAGCGAAGGCATCGACAACACGGTGTCCTTCAACACCAACTACTACTACTGGGTCACGGTCGTCGACGACGCCGGCAACGAGAGCGCCGAGCAGATCGTCGGTCCCGCGGCCGCGGTCAACACGACGCCTCCGGCCGTGCCTGCGGATCTCGTTGCCAGCGATGGCGCTGCCACCGAGATCGTCCTCAACTGGACGGCCAACACGGAAGTCGATTGCGTGGGTTACGGCGTCTACGTCAACAACGCCTCCCCCGCCACCGACGGGACCTTGATCAACGTTCCCGGTGCTGCCACGGACACCTACACGGTGACCGGGTTGACGACCGGTGTGACCTATTACTTCACGATCCGCGCTTCGGACGGGACGAATACTTCCGCTCCCGCGGCCGAGATCAGCTATGTCTGCCCCTAGCACCTGCTAGGTCATGACGGACAACCGGGGAGGCTTCGGCCTCCCCGGTTTTTTTCAAGCCGGAAAAGGGGAGGCCGCGGCTTCCCCTTCCTGTTTCGATCGAAGGCGTGGTTTCTGCGGGAATCAGCGGCGGATCACGAAGACGTTCCGGTAGGCAGGTTCGGCGCTTTCGAGGGGGAAGACGAATTCCTGCAGGAAGAGGTTGACCGCCCGACCGAGGTCCCGGCTCAAACCCATCATGTCGAACATGACCGAGTAGACCCAGTTCTGCAGGGAATGGTTGGGATGGCGCTCGTAGCGCAGGCCCAGGCCGTCCAGCAGACTGGCGACCTCGTCCACCGCCGGCAGGCCGTTCTCTCGGTGTTCCTTGAGCCAGCGGTGGCCGGGCAGCAGGTCCAGCAGGAAGCGCTCGTGCAGGGCGGCCTCGGCGCAGGGGAAGGAGAACACGACGCGCCTGCGCGCCAGTCGGACCAGCTCCTGCAGGAAGGCGGCCCGGTCGGCGGGCAGGACGTGCTCCAGGACGTCGGCCGCGACAACCACGTCGTACGATCGGTCGGGCAGGCCCGTGCCCTGAGCGCGGGTGATGAGGCCGTCGAACGTCTCGTAGGCCGCCCCGGGCAGGAAGTCCCGCAGGGCGGCGTCCTCGCCGCCGATGTCCAGGACGCCGAGCGATGGACCGGGTTCCGGCGCGACCTGGCGGGCGATGCCCATCAAACGGACGTAACGCTCGTAGGAGAGGTCAGGGAACAGGGGACGCCCGTCGGCGGCATGGGTGCGTGGGGCTGCAGGATGCTTGTTCGCCGCGGCCAGCGCCATGATGCAGGCCACGGTCACCGCGGCGTTCTCCACCCCGTCCAGGGCGGGGATCCCGTACTTCGCGCACAGGTCGATGATGGCCGGGGCGGGCGCGTCCTGCCGGGTTCCGCAGAGCAGGCACTTGCTCCCGTCGGCCGCGACGAAGGTCTCGAGGTAGCCGTGGTCGGTGTGGAAGGGGATCCCGTCCGACGTCAGGGCTCCGGTGCGGGCCCCGGGCAGGACGCCGACGTCCACCACGGCGCCCCTGGTGAGCAGGACCTTGATTCCCGGGAGCAGGGTGCGCTCGGGGTCGGGCCCTCCCCAGAGGACGGCCACCCTCAAGGTGGCGGGATAGAAGTCGGGGGCGCTCATGGTCTCACCTCTCGGGCGTCAGGATGTAGATGCGGCGCACGCTGTGCCCCCGCGCCTCGTGACGGGGCCCGACCGCCTGCAGGGACAGCCGCACGGCCTCCAGGGCGTCCGGTTCGAGGCCCAGGTTCTCCAGGATCTCCGACTGCAGCCAGGACATGGCGTGGTGGCAGTCCTTCACCGTGACCTTCACCCCGGGCACGTCGCGCAGGAACCGGTCGAGGGCCGGCAGGTCCTGATCCGTGCCGAATTCCAGGCTGCGGCCCAGGTCCAGATCCACCAGCCCGACCAGATCCAGCAGGCGTTCCCGCCCCAGTTCGGTGGGGAGGGACGTCACCACCTTCACCCGCGCCAGCCTCAGCAGTTCGGCCAGCATGCGCGGGTGGGCGGATGCCTCGCCGGCCAGCAGCAGATCGGGCGCGATCACGCAGTCGAAGGCGAGGTCGGCAAAGGGCAGCAGCCCCCCGGTTTCGGGGAATCCCTGGACTTCCGAGTACTGGGCGAGGGGCAGGTGGTCCCGCAGGGACCGGTGGCGTCCCACCACTCCCAGGACGAAGGGCTGGGGCCGGTCGGGCACATGGGCGGCCCGGGCCAGGGCTTCCAGGTGGACGTAGTTCGCGTAGCTGGTCTGCGGCCGCAGCCGGCGGGCAAGGACCCCCTCGCCGTCGAACACCAGCGCCGGAGGGGCCGCCGGGGGCGGCCCCTCCTCCAGGAGCCTTTCCACCGCGGACGCGATGCGCGCGGTCGCTCCGCCGTCCAGCGGGCCGGCATACCTTTCCAGCAGGTCCCCTTCAGGAAGGCCCGGCTCCAGGTCGGCGAGCCGGTCGAGATGGGGTCTCAACCGTTCCACGAATTCGAGGCTCTTGCCCGGGATCCAGATCCCGCCGAGGGCCTCGACGTCCCGGGCCAGGCGGCCGCCCCGCTTCTGCAGGGGGAAGAAGGCGCACGGCCGGCCGAGGATCCGGGCCTCCAGCCAGACCGTCGAGCTGAAGCTCAGCACGAACCGGCTGCCGAGGAGGAGGCCGGCGTTGTCCGCTTCGGTGGGAAGCACCTCGATGCGGCCGGCCATCCCGGCCGGAACGGCATCGAGGTAGATGCGGTCGGTCCCGTGAAAGGGCTCGGCCGGATGCGGCTTCACCAGGATCCGGGCCTCGGGGAAGCGCTCGCCGAGCACCTCGTAGAGAAGGCGCCACTGGTCGCGCCAGGCCTCGAGGTCGTGCCCCTGGCTGCTGCGGGGACCGGCCCAGGTGTGGCTCTGGCTGAAGACCGCGATGTCCCGGGGGGCGGACTCCACGCCGGACCGGGCCTCGCGGGCCTGGAGGAGCTGGTCGAAGGGGGGCGATCCGGTGACCACCAGCCGTGAGGGATCGATTCCGAGGGCGAGGTACTCCTGCCGGTCCACCTCCCCGATGACCGCCATCACGTCCGCGGCGAAGTCGACGTGGGGGGGAAAGCCGTCGTCGTAGGCCACGGCGAAGGGCGCGTGCTCGAGGGTGAGGGTGGGGATGTTCCTTGCCCGGCAGGCCAGGTCCGCCTGGATGCCGAGGGTGTGCTGGGGGATCATGTCCGCGCCGTTGATCATCACGCGCGGGCCGTCCCCTTCCAGGAAGCGGTCCAGTCCCTCCAGATCCTCCACCAGGGGGACGCCCAGGGCCGCCAGCCGGTCGGGGCGGCCGGCCTGCACCACCATCGCCCGGGCGCGGTGGCCCCGGTCGAGCAGCAGCTTCAGGACCGGGCCCAGGAGGATGTCCAGGTTGGGATGATCCACCAGGGCCAGGACGGCGCCGTGCGGGCGGGACTCGGTCATGACAGCTCCAGGTCCTCCTTGACCAGGTCGGCGACTCCGCGGTCCAGGAACGTCACCCCGACGGTCCAGGCCGCCTGCCAGGGCGCATCGGAGGGAACGAAGGTCTCGTCGATCTCCTGGGCGGCATAACGCAGCCGCAGGAAGTACCGCCCGTCCCCCTGGGGGATGAACCGCACCGTGGGAATCAGGGCGGCCACCGCCGGATCGTGCCGGATCACCAGACAGCGGCGATCGTCCCCGATGATAACCCGGCCGTCGGTGGCGCCCAACCCCCCTTTTGCCGTGATCAGGGTGGAGTAGGGCGCGCCGTGATGGACCTCCGCCCCGGCCAGGGAGAAGAGCTCCAGGTCCGGACCGCCGTTGCGGACGGCGAAGGCCAGGCTCGCCGGATCCAGGAATCCGGGCGGGAACGTGAGGTGGACGGGATGGATCTCGGCCGCCTGGCGGGAAGGCAGGGAGAGGACGCCCCGCAGTTCCAGGCAGGGGCGGTCCGCGTGGAGCACGATCTGCTTGCGGACGACGAGATCCCCGTCGTGGAGTTGGGCCCCGACCGCCAGGCCGCCGCCGCCCGTCCGGACGAGTTCGACCAGCGAGCCGCAGTCCTTCAGGTCGGTGAGCTTGGGTCGGCCGGGCTGCTGGACCACCGCGTGTCCGGTGTAGAAGTCGGCCCCGAGCGCGATGTCGTCGAAGGTCCCGTGGGGCAGGGTGCCCAGGGCCGGGCCCCGGACCCGGTCCTCGGCGAGCCCCGGGAATTCCACGGCGCGCAGGACCAGGCCGCGGCGGGCGTCGATCACGGCCCGGACCGCGCCGGTGTCGAGGGTGAACCGGCCGTCCCTCAGGGGCGGCGCAGGCAGGGCCTGACCGGTCAGGAAGACCTGGTCGGGCGGTGTCTGCGGGCCGATCTCGTCCAGGAAGGCCTGCCAGCGGCCCGCCGTGAGGTGCGTGCGCAGGTCGCTGCTCCACAGGCGCAGCAGCCGGCGCCATTCGCCTTCGTCCGCATCCGGCCGCGCCGCCAGGCCGGCCAGGATCCGGTGGCAGGCGGTGTTGGCCTCGAGGTCGCCCCGGCCGGTCACCGCCCAGCGGTTCAGGTTGTACTTCTCCTGCTTCTTGACCACGACGGGCTGGGTGCGCGACTCCAGTTGCAAGGGTCGGCCGCAGAGGGGCCCGTCGGGTTCGTCGAGGACCGACGTGATGGGGACCAGACCGGCGGATCGGCCGGCCCCCGGGTCCGCCAGGTCGCCCAGGTCGCCAAGGGCGGCCCCCAGCCGGCCCCACTCGTCCTGCAGGGCGCGGCCCTCGTCGCGGAAGCGGCCGGGCCGGAACCCGAACACCTCGGCGTCGCTGGCGTAGACGGCGGCGAATCCGTCCCCGCCTTCAAGCAGGGCCCGGCGGCCCTCCCAGTGGGCGAGGAACTCCTGCTGGGTGATCTCGTCGCGCACCCGCCGCTGCAGCTGCTGGAAGTCCAGCGTGTCGATCCACACCAGGGGGATCTCGGCCCCACCGGTTCCCCGGGCCGTCTGCCGGTGGAAGGCCCAGCGGCGGTCCCAGTCGGGGTGTTCCTTGCGGGCGTTGTTCCACTCCATGACGATGGCCCGGGCGCCGGCTTCGCGGTACAGCGGAACCAGCCCGGCGCTGTAGGCCATCTCGCCCACCAGCCAGAGGGAGGGCTCGCAATCCAGCAGGTCCCGGTAGGTCTGCAGGCCGAGGGCGAGGTTGCGCCGGTTGACCGCGGCGGGAACCAGGGGCCCGATGATCTGGCTGTACCCGCTGCCCACGAACGTCACCTTGCCGCGGGCCACCAGGCGGCGCATCCGCTCCAGCACGCCGGGACGCACGTCCCGGAGCATCTCCAGGGTCAGGCCAGGGGCTTCCAGGGCCAGGGGCAGCCCGCCCTCCGCCAGATCGAGCAGGGGGTCGTAGCAGCGGTCCACCACCAGGGGCCGCTGGTCCTCGGCGATGGAGGAGTACATCAGGTTCAGATGGAACAGGGCGAAGAGCTTCAGCACGGCCCGGTCCCTCCATCCTGAAGCAGGGACGCGATCCGATCGGCGGTGCGGACGGCGCCCCGACCATCGCAGTAAGCCCAGCCGGCCGCCGCGAGGGCGCCGCGCAGCGGGGCGGCCGACCACAGGGATTCCAGGGCGGCCGCCAGCTCCCCGCCGGTGGTCCCGGCATGGTGGCCCAGGTCGGCCAGCAGGCCGCGCGCGGCCAGGTCCCGGACCTCGGCCCGGTCCCGGTCCCAGTTGCTCAGGACCGCGACCGGAGCGCCGCAGCACATGGCCTCGGCCACGGTGACGCCCCAGGCGGTGACGACCAGGCCGGCGGAGGCCAGCAGGGGAGCCAGCCCGTCGCCCGCCTCGATCAAGCGGACGACGCCAGGCCGGCGGGACAGGGCGTCCCTGCGGGCGGTGAAGTCATCGAACCCCGGATGGATGACGGCGCGGACCTCGGCGTCCGGGGCCGCGACCGCGATCGCGTCGAGGCAGCGCTCGGTCAACCGGTGGGGATCGGCGCCCCCGAAGGTGACGAGGATGGGACCTGCGGGCTGGGCCTGGGGACGTGCCGGACGGGCCGCCCGCACGTCTTCGCGGATCAGCATCCAGTCCGGGCCCCCGGCGCAACCTTCCTCACCCAGGGGAGGGGACCAGACCAGGGAGGGCACGATCCGCAGATCGGCCCCGGTCACTCCGGGCTGGTCGAGCACGATGCCGGGGATGCCGGTGGTCCTGAGCCGGGCCACCAGAGGCAGGGCAGGCTCCATGGCGTCCACCACGCAGGCCTTCGCTTCCCATCTCCCTGCCTCCGCGGCCACGGCGTCCAGCCAGGGGGCGGTCATCGGCGCCGGTTCCCGCAGAACAAGGGACCACCGGAATCCGTGGCGGTCCAGCACGCGGGCGTGGCCGGGAACGTCGGGGATCAGGAAGCGGCAGTCGGCGTCATGCTTCTCCCGCAAGGCCTCGGCCAGGGCC
>JAHJTW010000005.1 GCA_018829565.1 bacterium
GCCAGCGAGACCCCCAGCAACCCCCAGTTCAGCCAGCGCGCCCGGAACCAGTTGTAGTCCGCGTTGACCAGCAGGAAGAGCAGGCCCATTCCGGCCCCGATCATCAGCAGATGCTTGGCGATGATGAAGTGCTGCCCGAGCGGCGAGTAGTGCGCCTGCCGGTTGAAGCTGCCGGCCCCGTAGACGACCAGGATCCCGTAGACGAGCATGCCGGCCACGGCCAGCAGGAGCATGGAATCGGTCCGTTCGAACGTGGCGGCGAGATGGCGGATCCTGCGCTGCAACTGGGCTCCTTCCCCGCTGGACGCCGGGCCGCCTCCCTGCGGCATCCGGCCGTCAACCTATTCGATCATCACGGCCCCGAGCGACCGTGCCGCCGAGGCGAAAGCGGCGCCGCGGGCGCGATAGTTGGCGAACATGTCGAAACTCGCGCAGGCCGGACTGAGGAGCACGACCGCCCGTTCCCGACCCCGGGCGATCCCCGCGGCCAGGCCCACGGCCTCCTCCAGGGTGCCGGCCCGGCTCAGCGGGACGACGCCCTCGAGGGCCTCGCCGATGCGGGGACCCTCCTCCCCGATCAGCACGACGTGTACCACGGATTGCATGACCTCCGCCAGTGCGGAGAAGTCCTCGCCCTTGCCGCTGCCACCGGCGATCAGGACGACCGGACGGGGATACCCCCGCAGTCCCGCACACACGGCGTGCACGTTGGTGGCCTTGGAGTCGTCGATGAATTCCACCCCGTCCAGGGCGCCGACCGGCTGATGGCGGTGCGCCAGTCCCCGGTAATCCCGCAGGCCGGGCGCCAGCCGCTCCGGTTCGATCCCCAGGCCCAGGCCGATGGCCACCGCCGCCTGGGCGTTGAGCAGGTTGGGCGGGGACTGAAGGGAGAGGTCTCCCACCGGCACGAGCGAGATCTCCTCGCCCCGCCACCGGCACCGCATCTTGCCCTCGGACAGGTAGGCGTCCGCGCCCTGATCCCGGTCGCCGAAGGACATCCGGCGGCCCCTTGTAGGCCATGAAAGCGCCTCGGGGCACCCGGTCCAGGCGACGAAGGACCCCGTTCCGGGAATCAGGCCGGGCAGGATGCGCTTGGCGGCGTAGTAGGCCGCAAGATCCGGATAGCGGTCGAGGTGGTCGGGCGCCAGGTTCAGGACGGCTCCCACCTCGGGAGCGAACAGCCTGGTGGTCTCGAGCTGGAAGCTGGACACCTCCACCACCGCCACGTCCGCGGGGCCGAGCTCGTCCGCCACCAGGGCCAGGGGACGCCCCAGGTTGCCCACGGCCTCGGCGCGCAGGCCCGCCCCCTCCAGCAGGCGGGCGGTCCACTCGGTGGTGGTCGACTTGCCGTTGGTGCCGGTGATCGCCACCAGCCTGGCGCGGCAGAAACGCGCCGCCAGTTCCAGCTCGCCGATCACCTCGAGCCCCGGATCGAGGGACCGCAGGCGCGGGTGGTCCGGGCGCACCCCGGGGCTGATCACCACGGCGTGTGGCGCGGGCATGGGCCACCCGCCGCCGGCATGGATTTCGTCGAAGGCCTCGGGTGCCAGATCGGTAAGTCCTTCGCTCTCCCACCGGCGGCGGACGGCCGCATCCTCCGCATCGTCGATTCCGATGACCACGGCTCCGTGGCGGCGCAGGAGCCGGCCGGCCGCGCAGCCGCTGCGCGCCAGTCCCACGACCCAGAACGTCTTTCCGCCCACGCCGGAACCCATGTCCGCTCCTATTGCAGCTTGATGGAGGACATCCCCAGCAAGAGCAGGAGGATGCCCACGATCCAGAAGCGCACCACGACCTGGGTCTCCGACCAGCCGCCCAGCTCGAAGTGGTGGTGCAGGGGCGCCATGCGGAAGATCCGCTTGCCGCCGCTGCGCTTGAAGTACATCACCTGGAGCATCACCGACAGAGCCTCGGCGACGAACATCCCGCCGATGACCACCAGCAGGAACTCGCGCTTGACCAGGATGGCGACGGTGCCCAGGGCCCCGCCCAGGGCCAGGCTGCCGGTGTCGCCCATGAAGATCCTCGCCGGGTGGGCGTTGAACCAGAGGAAGCCCAGCCCCGAACCCACCACCGCGGCGCAGTAGACGGTCAGCTCCCCGGCCTCGGGGATGAACAGCATGTTCAGGTACTCGGCGAACCCGGCGTGCCCGCTCAGGTAGGCCAGCACCGCGAAGCCGCCGAAGGCCAGACAGCTCAGGCCGATGGCCAGACCGTCGAGTCCGTCGGCGAGGTTCACCGCGTTGCTGGTTCCGGTCACCACCAGGATCACCAGCGGGATGTACAGCCAGCCCCAGTCCACCAGGGCGTTCTTGAAGAACGGCACCGTCGAACTGGTCGCCAGGTCCCCGCCGCCCGCCCCGAAAACCAGCACCGATCCCAGCAGCAGGCCGTAGGTCACCTGGCCGGCCAGCTTGAAGCGTCCGATCATGCCCTTCGGCCGTTTCTTGATGACCTTCAGGTAGTCGTCGATGAACCCGATGGTCCCCATCCACACCGTCCCCGCCAGGGCCAGCAGCACGAACCGGTTGCCCAGGTCGGCCCACAGCAGGGTGGGCACGACGATGGCCGCCAGCACCAGCACCCCGCCCATGGTGGGTGTCCCCGACTTCTTCTGGTGGTGCTGGGGACCGTCGCTGCGGATGGTCTCGCCGACCTGCATCCGCTCCAGCTTGCGGATGAGCCACCCGCCGAAGATGAAGGCGATCAGCAGGGCGGTCACCGTGGCGTAGGAGGCCCGGAACGTGATGTACTTGAAGACGTTCAGCACCGACCAGTATTCGCTCAGGGGATAGATCAGATGGTAGAACATGCGCGGCGTTCCTTGCTCATGAGCCCCTGCGGAGAGGCAACGACGGGATGATGGTTTCCATGGCCGCGCTGCGCGACCCCTTCAGCAGGAGGCAGTCCCCGGGCCGGGTTTCGTCGGCGATCCAGGCGGCCGCCTCGGCACAGGTCGCGCAATAGTGGTGCGGACGGCCGCCGCCGTCAAAACCTTCGCCCAGGCCCCTGGCCCCCGGGCCGACGACGACGAGACCGTCCAGGCCGGATCCCGCGAGTTCCCTGCCTATCTCCCGGTGGATCTCCGGCGAATCCTCCCCCAGCTCGGCCATGGCGCCCAGCACGGCGAAGCGGCGGCCCCGGCAGGGAACATCCAGCAGGGCCTGAACCGCCGCCACCATGCTGCGGGGGTTGGCGTTGTAGCTGTCGTCGATCAGGGTCCGCCCTTCCCAGTCGATGCGGACGCCCCGGTGGGCGGAACCCTGGAACGTCGCCAGCCCGCGCTTCAGGTCCGCCTCGGGCAGGTCGAGAGCCTCGGCGGCCACGATGGCGGCGGCGAGGTTGGCGGCGTTGTGGCGTCCCGGCAAGGGCACCGCCCAGCGCCCCTGGTCCAGGACCAGGATCCATTCCCCGTCCGCTCCGGCCAGCGCCTTCCAGCGGCGGTCGCCCGCCCGCTCGCCCCAGGAAACGACGGGGCAACGGGCCCGGTCGCGCCACCGGTCGAACCCGGGGCTGTCGGCGTTGAGCACCGCGCACCCGTGGTCCGGCAGGACGTCCAGCAGTTCCCCCTTGCCCTGGATGATCCCGTCCAGGGACCCGAAGCGCGCCAGGTGCGCCGGCGAGGCGTTGGTGATGATCCCGATCTCGGGCCTGGCGAGGGCGGCCAGCGCGGCGATGTCGCCCACCCCCGACGCCCCCATCTCCACGACCGCGAAATCGTGTTCCGCCTCGAGAGCCAGCAGGGTCAGCGGCACCCCCAGCTGGTTGTTCAGGTTCCCCGTGGTGGCCAGGACCCGGCCCGCGCCCCGCAGCAGGGCTGCGCAGAAATCCTTGGTCGTGGTCTTGCCGTTGGTGCCCGTGATCCCGATCATGCGGCCCGGCCACCGGTCCCGCCACGCGGCGCCCAGGCCTGCCAGTCCCGCCGTCCCCTCGGTGCAGACCAGGACGCCCGTCCCTGCGGGAGCGGGAAGACCTGCGACCTCGCCGGCGACGTCGCGGCCGCCCTCGCACCCGGCCAGCACCCAGTGGCCCGCCGCCAGCGCCCGGCCGATGAACCCGCGGCCGTCCACCCGTTCGCCGGGCAACGCCACGAAGAGGCGGCCGGGATCCAGACTGCGGGAATCGAGCCCCGCGCCCCGGAAGCCATGATCGGCGGGGATCCCGTCCGCTGCGACCTCGGCCAGCGCCCCGCCCTTGGCCGTGAAGACCGACAGGAGCGCCCCGCGGCGAAGGAGATCCCGGGCCGCTTCGCCTGCCGGGTAGCGCCGTTCAATCATGGTCCGCCTCGCCGGCGATCCAGTTCCGCACGATCTCCCGGTCGTCCAGGTGCAGGACCCGTCCGCCGATCAGCTGGTAATCCTCGTGTCCCTTTCCCGCGATCACGACCACGTCCTGCGGTCCGGCCGCGCCCAGGGCGGCCCGGATGGCGGAGGTGCGGTCGACGATGACGGTGCGGTCCTGCGCCCGCGGCGAGGGCACCTGGTCGCAGCCGGCCAGGACGTCCTCGCAGATCAGGGCGGGGTCCTCGCTGCGCGGATTGTCCGAGGTGATCCACACCCTGTCCGCGCCCGCCATGGCCACCTGCCCCATGAGGGGCCTCTTGCCGCGATCGCGGTCGCCCCCGCAACCGAAGACGGCGAAGACCTTGCCGGCGGCGAGCTCGTCCGCGGCCGCCAGGACGGCGGCCAGGGCGTCGTGGGTGTGGGCGTAGTCGACCACGGCCAGTCCTCCGGCCGGCAGGGGGAAGCGCTCCATCCTGCCCGGAACCTGGGCCAGGCCGCCGAGGGCCTCGAGGACCAGTTCGGGTTCGAACCCCCGGGCCAGGGCGGCGGCGAGGGCGGCGGTCAGATTCTCCACGTTGTAGCGCCCCACCAGGGGGCTGCGCAGTTCGAGCCGGCTGCCCCGCCAGTCGCAGGCGATGCGGGTGCCCCCCAGGGTCAGTTCCGCCTCCAGGACCTGCAGGTCGGGCCGGATCCCCGACACCGGACGCCCGGTCGCGAAGCGGACCACGGGAACGCCCCGGACGTCGAGGCCGGCGAGGACGGGATCGCCCCCGTTGATCACGGCGACGCCCGGCTGCCCTCCGGCGCCGGCGGCCGGCCGCAGCAGGTCGAGGATGCGCGCCTTGGCGGCCAGGTAGTCCCCCAGGGTGCGGTGGTAGTCCAGGTGGTCGCGGCCCAGGTTCGTCATGACGGCCACGTCCAGTTCCAGACCGGCCGTGCGCTGCTGGTCGAGGGCGTGGGACGAGATCTCGAGGGCCACGCTGCGGCAACCGTCCGCCACCATCCTCCGCAGCCAGGAAAAGAGGACCGGCCCGCCCGGCGTGGTCAAGGGAGCGGATTCGACGAGATCCCCCGCCTGGTAGCGGATCGTCCCGAGCAGCCCGCAAGGGCCCTGCAACCGGCCCAGGACGCCCTGGAGCAGGAAGGCCACCGTGGTCTTGCCGTTGGTTCCGGTGACCCCGGCTGTCAGCAGGTCCCGGTCGGGCCTTCCGGCCAGCAGGCGGGCTGCCAGGGCCGGGATCGGACGCGTGGACGAAGCGGTGACCACGGGGACCGGTCCTTGCGGACCGGTCAGCGGGCCCGCCTGGGCCCAGCCCTCCTCGACGACGACGGCGGCGCATCCGCTCCGTGCGGCGTCGCCCAGGAAACGGTGGCCGTCCCCGCTCGATCCCCGCACCGCCACGAACAGCACTCCGGGGCCGGTCTGGCGGGAATCGGCCGTCACCCCGGTCAGGGGCGCGGTCAGGCCCGATCCCGGGTCCAGCACGCGGACGCCCGGGAGTTCGGCCAGCAGGTCGGCCAGGGTCAGTCCCACAGTCCTCCCATCCGGACGGTGACCTCTCGTCCGGCCAGCTCGTCCCCGGCCGCGACGTCCTGGAGCATGACGAATCCCGAACCCTGGATGCGGACCGGAACCCCCAGTCGCGCAGCCAGCGAACGCACCTGCCGGTCGCTCAACCCCGCGAAATCGGGGCAGAGGGCTGCGGCCGGAGCGTTGCCCGCCCGGCGGGCGACCACGGTCAGGGAAACCGGCGCGCCGGCAGGACACAGCGTGCCCGCCGCCGGAACCTGCTGCACGACCAGCCCGTCGCGTTCCCCCCCGTCCAGGCGCAGTCCGGCGGCCGCGATGCGCTGGGCGGCGTTGGGGACCGCGAGGTAAAGAACGTCGGGGACCTTGACCTTTGTCCCCTTCTCCGCAATCAGGGTGGTGGCCGTCCGGTCGCCCGGGACGTCGGTCAGCCAGCGGGTCCGGTTCCGGACCTCGACCAGGATGTCCCGGAACAGGGGGACCGCGCTCTGCGAGGCGAAGTGGTACCGGTAGGCCGGCTCGTCCAGGACGGTGATGACGACCAGGCGCGGATCGTCGATGGGCGCGAGGCCGGCGAAGCTCGCCACGTAGGCGCCCGGAGCGATCCGGCCGTCCTTGGCCTTCTGCGCCGTCCCGGTCTTGCCGCCGGTGGTGATCCAGTCCAGCCGGGCGGCCACGCCCGTGCCTTCCTTTACCACCCGCGCCATGCCTTCCCGCAGGACCTCGGTCAGGTGCGGGGACATGATGCGGCGCAGCGCCTGGGGCGCCAGGTCCACCGTCGTCTGGCTCCCCGGGTCGGTGAGGGAACGGACCAGGCGCGGTGCATAGAGGACCCCGCCGTTGGCCACCGCGCACAGCGCCATCCCCAGCTGGATCGGGGTCGCCATCAGCTCGTGGCCGATGGCCAGGGTGGACTTGGACCGCCCGCTCCACCTGGAGGGATGATACAGGACGCCCCCCGCCTGCCCCCCGTAGGGCAGGTTCGTCGGCTCGCCGAACCCGAAATCCACGAGGTCCCGGTAGAATTCCTGGTCGCTGAGGTTGCCCACCGCCCTGGCGAAGTAGATGTTGCTGGACTTGCTGAAGGCCCGCATCAGCGGCAGGTCCCCGTATTCGTGCCTGCCCTCGTTGTGGATCTTGAAGGAGCCGAAATCGGGATCGCTGCAGTCGAACACCGTGGCGGTGTCGATGGCGCAGTTGCCCAGCAGGGACGCCATGGTGAAGATCTTGAACACCGAACCCGGCTCGTACTGCGCTGTGAAGTTCAGGTTCGTCCACACTCCCAGCTGGGATTGGGGATGCGCGCGGGGACCGGCCAGGGGCCAGCTCGCAGCGGCCAGGACGTCCCCCGTCCGGGGATCCAGCACCAGGACCGACCCGCCCTGGGCGCCGTAGCCGGTCACCGCCTTCCCCAGCTGTTCCTCGCAGATGGCCTGGAGCTCGGCATCGAGGGTCAGGGTCACGCTCTTGCCGTGCTCGGGCTCCTGGATCACGATATGGCCCAGATTGCGGTTCCGCTGGGGCGTCTTGATCTCCCGGGCCAGGCCCTCCTTGCCGGCCAGGTACCCGGCGAGGCTGCTCTCGAGGCCCGTGGCGACGTCCTTCTCCTCTCCGTAGCGGAAGAACCCGACAAGCGAGGCGCCCACCGCATCGCGGGGATACAGGCGGGAGCGCAGGTCCTCCAGGGTGATCGCCGGATCCGCCATCAGCTTCAGCTTCTGTTCACGGTCCAGGACCGTATCGGCGGCGATCACCAGGTGCCTGGCGCCGGCGCGCCGGATCCTTGCGGCCAGATCAACAGCATCGATGCCCAGGGCCGAGGCCACCGTCGCCGCGGTGGCCTGCGGATCCTCCGCCAGCCCGGCCGACACCCCCACCCGCCAGGACGTCACCGACAGGGCCAGAGGCTCCCCGTTGCGGTCGTAGATGTTGCCCCGCTCGGGGAAAAGAGGGATCTCCTGGGTCCACTTCACCTCGGCCTCTGCCAGGTAATGGTCGTGCTGGAAGACCTGGATCTGGACGACGCGGACCGCCAGGACCAGTCCGGCGGCCACCACCAGCCAGCGCAGGAAACCGAGCGTCCCCCGCCTTTCCCGACCGGCTCTCATGGGCGGCTCCAGCTATCCGGCAGCTGCGGCTTCGCCGCCCGGGGCGCCGGCCCTTGCGGGACCTTCGTCTCGGCGGCCTGCAGGGCGTCGGGGCCGCCCAGTTCGAGAATGCGGTCCAGGACACCCGGCCGGTCAGGCCGTCCGGGAATCAGCCTGGCCAGGACGAGACTCGGATCCGCGGGATCCTGCAGGCCGATCTCCCGGCCGGCCCTCTCCCGGATGACCACCGCGCTGCTCGCGTGGTTCCAGTCGGCCCGCAGGTCGGCCCCTTCGGCCTCCATGCAGTCGCGCCGGTCCTCCAGCGCCGCGACCCGCAGACGCTGAGCCACCACCTGGTTGGAGACGAAGACCGCCCCGGCCAGCATCAGGGCTCCCAGGACCACCGCCGGCAGGGCGACGGCGGTTCCCGGGGAAAAGATCCCCTTGCGGTGGGCCATGACCCCCGCGCCTCTTCTGGTGTACCCGCCCGTCGGCTTGAGAGTGCAGTTCCGCCATGTTCTCATGTCCATCTCCAAACGGCCGTACCGGCTGGATGCTGGGTCATCCCCCGGTGTCAGATCCTCATGGCCGCCCGCAATCGCGCGCTCCGTGCGCGCCGGTTGCCGGCAGCCTCGTCCCTCCCCGCCTGGACGGCCTTGCGGGTCAGGGGTTGAAGCGTACGTTTGTGCCCGCAGACGCAGGCGGGAATCTCGGGAGGGCACAGGCAATCCCGGCGCTCCCTTTCCATGAATCGCTTGACCAGACGGTCCTCGAGGGAGTGATAGGAGATCACGACGATCCGGCCCCCGGAGGCCAGCAGATCCGGCAGCTTGTCGAGGGTCTCGGTCAGGGCGGAAAGCTCGTCGTTCACGGCGATCCGCAAGGCCTGGAAGATGCGGCTGAGGACCGGTTCCGACTTGATGCTCCCCGGCACGACGCCCTCGACGACCCGGCGCAGGTCCCCCGTGGTGGCCACCGGCTGCAGGGCCCGCTCGCGCACAAGGGCCCGCGCCAGCCGGCGGCTCGCCCGTTCCTCGCCGTACTTCCAGAAGATGTCGGCCAGTTCCTCCTCGGGGAGCTCCGCGACCAGATCGGCGGCCGTGCGCCCCGAATCCTGGTCGAAACGAAGGTCCAGGGGCCCCTCGCCGCGATAGCTGAACCCCTTGCCGGGATCGTCCAGCTGCCAGGAACTGACGCCGAGATCCAGGAGGATCCCGTCCAGCCTCTCCCAGCCCTCGGCCGCCATGGCTTCGTCCAACCGGCGGAAGGAGAGCCGGCGGCAATGCAGCCGGGGCTCAGCCGCCGCCCGCTCCCTGCAGGCGCCCATGGCGACCTCGTCCAGGTCGAGGCCCAGCACGTCGGCCCCCCGCTCGAGCAGCGCGGCGGTATGCCCGCCGAATCCGAATGTCCCGTCGATGATATGCTTGCCCGGGCCCGGTTCGAGGTAGTCCAGCGTTTCCGCCAGCAGAACCGGGACGTGCCGGGCGGCCGTCATGGCCGCAGGGCAGGGCGCTCTGCTCCGAAGCGGCGCCAGGTCTCAGCCTGAAGGGGCACGGTGCCGAGCTCCCGGTCCCAGTCTTCCATCACCAGGATCGCCTTGAGGTAATCGCTCCAGCGGCTGAGATAGAGCTGGTGGCCGTAGTCCCGAAGCTTGCGGTTCCAGGCCAGAAGGGTGCGGGTGGTGCGGTAGTCCATGTGGGCCAGGCCCCGGCCGTCCAGCACGATGCGCCGACCGCGCCCCCCCAGCCGGGGCGCAACCCGGGAAATGAGCTTTTCCAGCCCCGGCCCGTCCAGAATACCCGAGAGAGAGACCCACACAGTCCTGTCCCTGCTTTGGAACTCCATTTCCAGCGTGCGATCCGCGGCTTCCTGCCTCACGGACTGCAGGGTCATCTCTCTCGGCATGGCGGGATCCTTCCCTGGGTTGCGCCCCTCCTTGGGCTCCATCGGTTGGTGGCCATTGAATATCCTCGAAGCCAAGCCGGGCGGGCGCCGTTCCTTCGGCGCCCTTGCGCCCGCCTTGATCCGGCCGGCCTCCATGCCGCCGGTGCTCGACCGCTTTCCCCAGGGGATCAGCGGAAGAATTCATTGATGAAGTCGTCGTCCTGGTCCAGGGGCTCCTCCAGCTTCCGATCCAGCTGTTCGGGATCCCACAGTTCCATGTAGTCGGCCATCCCCACCACGGTGACCTTGCGACCGATCCCGGCCGATTCCAGGAAGTTCGCCGGGATGGCGATGCGCCCCTGGCTGTCCGGCGAGACGACGTGGGATCCGTGGGACATCCGCCGCAGATACTCCCGGCGCTGCCGTCCTGGCTCCCCCTCCCGGACCCGGTTGAAGTTCGCGATCCAGACCGCATGAGGCTGGAGAGCCAGGGACCCGTCGGCCCCCCTGAGGACCACGTACTTCTCCTCCTGCTCGGCGGGACCGCCCTGGCGCAGGCGGAACGGCAGGTTGAAACGCCCCTTGGCGTCCACCGCACGGACATAGGACCCGTGGAAGGTGAAGGGGAAGCCGCCGTCTGATGCTGCCTGGCTTTCAAAAACCATGGTCCCTCATCGAGGTGGAGTTTCGGGGGAGGGGGTGATTCGCAGTTTGTGGGCCGCCTGGGGTCTTTGGCGGGAAGTTCACTTTTCCCTGTGAGTTGCGCCGTTCCGTCGGCACCCGCCAAGATCCTGATCGCTGTTTGTTTTCACCACAAATCACCCTTTTTCCCCACTGCCAACCACTGCAGAATAGCCCGCCCCCACCACGGTGTCAATCCCCATTTTCGCAGTTTCTCGAATTTTTCCTCGTGCCGTCGAATTTGTGGTCCGGGGGAAATGTGGCCTAAAATACCTGTTTATTTTGCCCCAATGTCCTCTTTGATGATTTTCGGATATAAAAAAATCCGCCCCCAGGAGGCGGAAACAATGTCGGCGGCACAACATGGGGATTCAGGGGCCCCGAAGCAGGGTCCGGAACGAGGTCCCCGTCTCCTTCATGAATCTCCCCACCATCACCCCCCCACCCACCGCATACGCCACCGAACTCGCCCAGCCCGCCCCCACCGCTCCGTGCCGGGGGATCAGCCACATCGCCGCCACCACGTTCACGGCCACGGTCAGCAGGCTGGCCTGGGTGTTCCAGTGGGGCTTGCCGCGCCCGATGAAATCTCCGGCCAGCACCGCGCCCGGAGCGAAGGCGATGATTCCCGGCAGCAGGGCGCGCAGGGCGGCCCCGGATTCGACGTAGGCCCCCCCGGCCAGGAAGGCCAGCAGGGGGTCGGCGACCAGGTAGAGAGGGATTCCGACGACCAGGGTGACCAGGATGCCCAGGCGGACGGCCTGCAGCGCCGTCCGGTCGGGATCCTCGCTGCGGTCACTGGTGGCCGAGCTGTGGACCAGGAGCGGCGTGAGGGCGCCGGGCAACAGCCACAGCATCTCCCCGGTGTAGACCGCCACCGAGTAGATGCCGACCTCGGCGGCGCCGCGGAAGTGCTCCAGGATCCCCTGGTCCAGGCGCAGGAGCAGGAAGTAGGCGACGGCCGAGATCTGCCCCACCCACCCCCGCCTCAACAGGGCGGGCACGAGCCGGACCAGGGAATGCGCGGGCAGCGCGTCGGCGGCCGGGCCATCCCCGGCCGGGGGCAGAACGGGCCCCGGCCTCCCCAGTTCCCTGAGCATGACCCCCACCAGCATGGCGGCTCCGGCGATCTGGGCCAGGCTGACCAGGGTCACCGCCCGGTTGAAGGTCATGGCCCCCAGGAGGACCAGCGCCCCCACGGCGCCGAAGTGGCCCAGGGCGCGGATCCCGTTGATGGTGGCGCCGATCACCAGCCGCCCCCGCGCCAGCAGGTTGTAGGAGAAGACCTCGAAGGTGAGGATGCCGGCCACCGCCCCCAGGACGATGAAGCCCAGACCCCTGCTCCAGCCGAGATGCCGCGCGAGGAAATCCGCAGGAACCGCCTGGAGGGTCCAGACCGCCAGCATGACCAGCACCCCCAGCACCAGGGCGATCCAGGCGAACTGGGCACGGACCAGGCGCCCCGCAGGGACCGTGCCCTGCCGCAGCGGCGGCACGGCCGCCAGCCCCACCCCCCCCGCCAGCAGCGACGCCAGGAGGAGGGACACCGCCAGGGTCAGGCTGTAGTGGCCCTGTTGCTCGGGACCGAGGATCTTGGCCACCAGCAGGACGGCGGCCGCGTTGGCGAGCACCTGTCCCACGCGGCTGACGAAGATGCGGGATCCGGCCTGGATGAGCTTCACCTCCCACCCGCCTTTTCGGGGAGAGGGACCTCGTCGTGCCAGCGGCGGCCCGGCCGGCCGCGAGTCCGGCCGCGCCTTTCGCGCAAACCGCGCAGCCGTGCCACGACGGCGCTTTCGCACAGGTAGAATCCCCGGTCGCGCAGCTCGGCGCCGAAGAACTTCTTGAAGGAGGCCAGGGAGGACACGCCCCCGCTCGCCCCGAAGTCGAGCCACCGGGCTCCGCGGCGGCAAGCCTCCACCAGGTCGCCCCAGAAGCAGAGGGTGGCCGGGAAGTGGGTCCGGGCGTAGGCCGGGTCGGTCACCCCGTTCCAGGCGAAGACCTTGTCGTGCAGGTGGAGGTTGAGGTGCCCGCCGATCACCCGGCCGTCCAGGCGGACGCAGGTGAAGAAGACGCTGCCCGCTCCGCCGGGCGAGCCCGGCCCCTGCAGCAGGTCCTGCAGGAATCCCAGCGGGGTCGGAGCACTCCCCCAGTGCGCGGCGGCGGACAGGTATAGCGGGTAATATTCCTCGACCAGGCGGGTGTCCGTCGTCGCGAAGACCTCCGCTCCCCTCCGCAGGCCCCGGTTGCGCTCGTTCCGCTTGTTCATCACCAGCCGCTTGCCGTCGACTTCGTCGATCCCCCCCGCGAGCGAGACCATGGCCGTGGGCGAATCGCGGCGCGCCCAGCGCGGGTCGTCCTGGAGCAGCTTGCCGAAGCGGGCCTCGGCCTCCGGATTCAGGGCCAGTCCCACCGACCCCAGTCCTGCGGGCCGCCGGTCGGCCAGCGCGGCCGCCAGACGGGCGAAAAGCCCTTCGGCCTCGGCCGGCTCGAGCTCGGGATGGAGGACGGGACCCCCGGAGGTGCCCTCGAGGCTGCTGTCGAGCCGGCGGACCGCCAGCAGCCCTCCCGGCAGCAGGCTCGCACCGGGGCGGGCCAGGGCGGCGATGCCGCCGACCAGGCGCCCGTCCCGGCGGACCGTCAGGCATTCGAGGCCGGCCCCCGGATAATTCCGGAGCGCGGCCTCGTGCCAGTGCCGGGTGTGGGTGTAATCGGCGAGAGGATCGGCGGCGACCAGGTCGTCCCAGTCGCCCGGGAACGTGCAGGACCGTTCGACGCGCCAGGATGGAGCAAGACCGGGGCCCGACATCACCGCGCCCCGGCCGTCACGCTGGCCCGCACCACCGTCACGACGTCGTCGATCTCCTGTCCGGTCATGGAGGGGAACAGGGGCAAGCTGACGGCTTCCCGGTAGTGGCGCTCGGATTCGGGCAGGGTCCCCGCGTAACGCGCCTCGAGGTCCGCGAAGGCGGGATGGTGGTGGACGGGGATGAAGTGGACGGACGAGCCGATCCGGTTGGCGGTCAGGTCGGCGATGATCCGGTCGCGGCCGCCGTCGACGATCTCGGGATCGATCCGCAGGATGTAGAGGTGCCAGGCGTGGACCCCGTCGGCCGGGGCCGAGGGAACGGTCACCCCGGGAAGGCCGGCGAAGGCCTCGTTGAAGCGGGCGGCGATGGCCGAGCGTCGGGCGAGGAACCCGTCCGCCCGGCCGAGCTGCACCAGCCCGAGGGCGGCGGCGGGATCCCCCAGGTGCATCTTCCAGCCCAGGGTCAGCACCTCGTAGTACCAGCGCCCCTTGTCGCCGTATCGCTGCCAGGCGTTGGCGTCCATGCCGTGGAACGACAGGGAGCGCACGCGGTCGGCGAGTTCCTGCGTGCGGCAGGTGACCAGGCCGCCGTCGCCGGTGGTGATGCACTTGGTGGCGTAGAAGCTGAACACGCTGGCGTCGGCGAGACCGCCCACGCGCCGGCCGGCGACCTCGGCTCCGAAGCTGTGGGCCGCATCCTCGACGACCTGGACCCCGCGCCCGGAAGCGGCGGCGACGATCTCGGCGATCCGTCCCGGATGGCCGGCCATGTCCACGGGGATCACGGCCCGGGTCCGGTCCGTGACCGCCGCGGTGAAGGCGGCGGGGTCCAGCCCGTAGGTCACCGGATCGATGTCCGCCAGGACCGGCGTCGCGCCGCAGTGCAGGACCGCCGCCAGGGTCGCCACGAAGGTCACCGGCGGCAGGATCACCTCGTCACCGGGTCCGATGCCCATGGCCTTGAGCGTGAGGTACAGGCCGGCGGAGCAGCTCGCCACCGGGACGGCGTGCTCCACGCCGAGGTACCGGGCGCAGGCGTCCCCGAACTCCCTGACCTTCGCTCCGTAGGTGAGCCAGCCCGACCGCATGACCTCGGTCACGGCGGCGATCTCGGCGTCGCCGAGGTCGGGCCGGAAGAAGGGCAGGAAATCGGAGCGGGCGATGAACGTTCGCCCCTCGTACGCGGATCCGCCGCCGCTGGAGCCTGCCATGTCCTACACCCCGCCTTCGGCGAGGGCCGGCACGCCGACGAGTCCGGCAAGGCGGCTCCGCAGGTTGGGGATGTCCCCGGCCTCGGCCAGTTCCAGCAGGCCGGACACGGTCCCGGGCTCCAGCTGGACGTCCCGGCCCCGGATCAGGGCCTGGCGGATCAGGGGATTGGGACTGGTCCTGATGTCCTCGTACTCCTCGTGCAGCACCTCGTGCAGCCTTTCGCCGGGCCTCAGGCCCGTGATCTCGATGCCGGGATAATGGTCGCCGTCGTCCGGTTCGAATCCGGAGAGCACGAGCAGGTTCCGGGCGAGCTCCAGGATCGAGACGGGGTTGCCCATCTCCAGGATGTAGGTCGCGCCGGGTTCGCCCAGCACCATGGCCTCGATGACCAGGAGCGCCGCCTCCTTGATGGTCATGAAGTAGCGCGTCATGTCCGGGTGGGTGACGGGCAGGGGCAATCCGGCCGCGATGCGCCGCTTGAAGAAGGGGATCACCGAACCCCGGCTCCCCAGGACGTTGCCGAAGCGGACGGTCATGAATCGCGTGCCCCCGTTCGCCGCGGCCGCCCGCCGCACCAGCGCCTCGGCCAGCTTCTTGGTCGCGCCCATGACGCTGCTGGGAGCCACGGCCTTGTCGGTGCTGATCAGGACGAATCGTTCGGCGCCCGCTTCGCGCGCCAGTTCGATGAGATTGGCAGTCCCCCCCACGTTCACGAGGACGGCTTCCTCGGGATTCTCCTCCATCAACGGAACGTGCTTGTGCGCGGCGGCGTGCAGGATCAGGTCGGGCTTGATCCTCGAGCCGACGACGGCCAACCGCCGGCGGTCGCGCACGTCTGCGATCACGGTCTGCAGGGGAGCGGAAGGGAACTCCGCGCGCAGCTCGGCGTCCATCTCGAACAGGCTGTTCTCGCCCCGGCCGAGCATGATCAGCCGACCGGGCTGCAGGGGCAGCAGGCGCCGGCAAAGCTCGCCCCCGATGGAGCCGCCGGCTCCGGTGACCAGGACGGTCCGTCCCTCGACGACCGCGCGGGCGGGACCTTCCTGGAAATCGACGCTTTCGCGGCCGAGCAGGTGCTCGGCCTGGACCTCGCGGACCTGGTTGAAGCTGACGTCGCCCCTGATGATGTCCCGGAGCCCCGGCACGATCCGCAGGGGCACCCGCGCCCGCCGGGCCAGCAGGACCACCCGCCTGATCAGCTGGCCTCCCGCGCTGGGAATCGCCAGCAGGACCTCCTGGGCCCCGGTGTCCTTCACCGCGGTCAGCAGGTCCTCCGCCGTCCCGACCACGGGAAGCCCGCAGACGGTCGTTCCCTGCAGGGCGGGATCGTCGTCGAGGAACGCCACCGGCTCGGCCGGCAGCCCTTCGCCGCGGATCTGGCGGACGAGCGCTTGTCCCGCGTTCCCCGCCCCGATCACGAGAAGGCGGGGGCGGGACGGATGCGTTTCCTGGCCCTCGGCAAAGGCGGTCATCGGATACCTCTTGTTCAGCGCACGACGGCGACCGGGATCACGGTCGTCCGACCGGCCCAGGTCACCTTCACGACGTACATCCCGGAACTCGCGTTCTCGCCCACCCGGTTCTTGCCGTCCCAGAACTCCTCGTCGGGCTCCACGACGGCGTTGCGGTGGACGAGCTGCCCCTCGAGGTTGAAGACGTCGACGGCCGCGGTGGCGGCACCCGTTTCATCGGCGGGGAGCCCCCCCAGCTTGAGGAGGCCCTCCCCCGCGCCGGGCGTCCAGGGATTGGGATAGCAGAAGACCCCGGCCAGATCGCCGGACACCGCTCCGCCCACGGTCCCCCCGGAGACGAGGCAGGCCCCGCCGTCCGAGGAAAGCAGCAGGCGCTTGCCGTCGGGGGACAGGGCCAGATCCCGGTAGGTCCCCCCCGGCAGGGGGGAGATGACGTTGGCGGAATAGACCAGGGGATAGCTGGGGTTGGCGAAGTAGTTGCCCAGGTCGATCCAGGCGTCGATGACCGGAGCGCCCCCCGCCCGCCGCACCCGGTTCAACCCGGCGGAGGTCGCGGCCCAGAGGTGGCCGTTGGCGTCCACCGCGACGTCGGAGACCGAGGCGCTGACCAGGCCCGTGATGGAGGGACCGGTCTTCTCGGAGTAGTATTCCACCGCCACGCCCCGCCGGTTGAGTTCGTCGTAGCTGAACCGGATCAGGCCGTTCCCGCCGCACCAGATGGTCCCGTCGGGGGCCAGGGCCAGCCCCCGCGCCTTGCGGGGATCGTTGTTGGTGGTGGTGAAGGAAGCAAGGGGACCGTCCCAGCGGTCGTCCCCGAAGTCGTCCCAGGTCAAGGGATCCTCGGGGCCCTGCAGCCCGCCGTTGACGTCCCAGCGGACCAGGCCGTAATCCTCGGCGGCGAACCAGATCACGTCCGGCCGCTCGACCACGGCCGCCCAGATGCGGTTGTTGCTGGTGAGACCCCCTTCGTCCACCGGCAGGGCCACCCAGTTGCCGGGATCGTCCCAGCCCGCCGGATCCAGGAGCACGTCCACCTTCTGGGGGTATTCATCCCCTTCTCCCCAGGCGATGTCGTGCAGGATGACCAGGGGACCTTCGGGATGGGTCACCATCTCCAGGACGTAGGCGCCGCTCAACCCGCTGTTGGCGGGGGTGACGTGGTCGTCCAGACCCGTGGCCGGATCGTGCCTGATCAGCCCGGTGGTGTACTGGGAGACCCAGACCATGCCGTCGTTGTCCGCCGCCATGGCCAGGATGTTGGACCCGTAGTTGAAGAGCCCCGAACCGTCGGGCGATTCCTGGGTCAACCGGTAGATGTGCGACCAGCCGGAGCCGTCGTAGCCCGAGACCGCGTCGGCGACGTGGGAACCGATCCAGGCCGAGCCGTCGGGGGCGAAGGCCACGCCTTCGGCGTTCTGGACCAGGGAAGACTCGATCTCCCAGACCGTGAAATCGCCCCCGGTATCCCGCCGTCCGTAGTAGGCGATGCCCGCCCCGCCGTTCATGCCCTCGAGGGTGGACCGACCGCCGATCCACAGGTCCTCTCCCGAGGCGACGGCGGCGCAACGAGGTCGCGGCAAGGTCAGTGCCCCGAATGAGGTCCCGTTCCAGCGGAAAACCGCATTGGTGGTCGAATTCAACTGCCGCAGGGCGTACAAGCCCGACTCGCCGCCAGCCAGTCCGATCCAGAAACCCGCGGCCTGGATCTCGGTCCAGGATTCGGCCACCGGGTCCCAGCTGAAGATGCCGCCCGCGCAGGCGGCCCACAGGTCGCCCTCGGGGCCGACGGCCAGGTCGTTCACCGTGAAACCGTCGAAATCCAGGGGCAGACCCTCGTTCTGGTCGGTGAAGACGTTGGACCGGAACCGGGACACGCCCGAAGGTGTGGCGATGAAGAGCTCGTCGCCGTACATGGCCATGGCGTTGATGTCGTTGTCGATCAGCCCGTCCTGCTCGGCGGTGTAGATGTTGCCCGAGAGACCGTCGATGATCTGCCCCAGGCCCGCGCCGGCCATGGCGTAGTAGACGCGCTCGCTGCCGCCGACCAGGGCGCCCGCCACCGCCGTGAGGTCCATGCCGCCCAGGTTGCTGGTGTACTGGCGGAACTGGGGAGCCGTCCCGGGATCGGCGATCCTGGTCAGACCGCCCCCGCGCGTGGCCACCCAGACGTGTCGGCCGCTCCAGACCAGGTCGGCCACCGTGTTCCCGCTGAGCCCGTCTCCCGCGTACCAGCGTTCGGCGGCCGCCGGATCGGAAACCGGCCACGCCAGCATCCCTCCGCCGTCCAGCCCCGCCAGCACCTGGCCGTCGAGTTCCAGCAGAGCGGTCACCTCGCGGGCGGCCAGCAGGGGTTCGAAGGTCGCTTCCTGGGCCAGGGCTCCGCCTCCCGGGGGGGAAACGGCGCAAGCCAGCAGGACCAGCCATATGATCGACGATGCGCGATGATTCCGCATGATTCAGTCCACCTCTTCCTCAGGGGAGGTCAAATCTCCGGACCCGGCACGGTGGGTACCCGCGGCCACGATCCCATCGAGCCGGCCGGGATCCCGCCACAGCTGGCGCAGCCCGCTCCGCCAGCCGCCCGGCCCGTCATCACCAGCGGCGGCCCAGGGCCCCGTCAGCGCCGGCGCCAAGGGATCGGACCGCCAGAAGTCGAGCAACGCCGCGGAATCCGCCGCCCCGTCCGGACGGTCGCCGCCCAGGGGCCGCTCGCCCAGGAGCATCACCCTGCCCCTGATCAATCCCTTGACCAGGGGCCACTGCCACGGCAGACCGAGGGCATGGCCGTCCGGGCCCACGGCGGCCTCGAAGTCGAAATGATAACCCCAGACGTCCCCGGTCTGCACTCTCTGGATGTAGGCGCTGCGCCTGCGCTGCCTGACGCTGCGCAGGAAGACCCAGGCCGGGCCCGCCGCCAGGGCGAGCAGGACGCCGGCGGCCAGGGAGCCCAGGCGCCCGCCCACCGCCCCCAGCGCCGCACGTCCGCCGGGCGTCAGGACCGCGCTGGGCATGCCCCCGAACATCTCGGCCCGGGCCCCGGCCGCCAGGAGCCACACGTCGGCGACCCGCCAGCGCAGGCGAACCCGCATCCGACGCAGGGCCGCCCAGCGCTCCAGATCCTCCGGCCGGTGGGAGGGCCCGTCCCAGAAGACCACCTGGGAGATCCGGTACCGCCTCACGATCTCCACGAGGTCCTCGGGGCGCCCCAGCCAGGGGATCCGGCCTCCCGCCAGGGGCGGCAGGGCCGGGGCTCCGCCCGGTCCGGCGCAGTAGCCCACCAGGTCCACTCCCTGGTCGGGGAGATCGCCCGCGCGCCGGAGCCATTCCTGCAGTTGCTGGGGCGAGCCCGCCAGCAAGGTCCTCTCCAGGGCCAGGCGTCCCTGCTCGAGCTTCCGCAGCATGGCCGCGAGCAGGCGATGGGAAAGCAGGCTTGCCCCTGCCAGCAGGGGCAGGAAGATCAGCAGGACGGCGCGGCTGATCACTTCCATGTTGCCCAGATAGGTGCTGGCGAGCAGGAGCAGGAACACCAGACCGACGCGCTGCAGTTCCTGGCCCGCCGCCGGAGGCCGCCGCAGCCGGCCCGACGCGTACCGGCCGGTCGACACGTAGACCACGCTGACCAGCAACAGGGTGAAGCCCAGCAGGGGTGCGTATTCCCCGATGGGAAAAAGAGGCTGGGCGAAGAGGGGACCCGCCGCCCGCCGTATCCCGTAGGCGGCGAGGAACCCGAGCCCGACCCCCGCCATGTCCAGCAGCCAGTAGAGGCCGACGAGCAGGGGTTCGCGCCACTTCTTCATCAGCCAGACCAGCAGCCCCCACTTCTCGTAGAAGGAAATCAGGCTGGCCAGGTGCAGCCAGAAGGACCGGTTGAACGTTCCCCGGGCGCTCGCACGGCGGTGGTGGTGCTGGAACCTGGCGTCCGGGGTGTAGAGCACCTCGCAGCCGGCCTGCCACATGCGGTAGCACCAGTCCACGTCCTCGAAGTAGAGGAAGAACCGTTCGTCCATGGGTCCGGTCCGTTCGACGGCCGAACGACGGACCAGCATGCACCCCCCCAGCACCCAGTCCACCGGCCTGGGGGTGCGGTGGTCGAAGTCCTTCATGAGGTGCAGCCGCACCGTCCGCGTGCGGGGAAAGATCCGGCCCAGGATGGTGCGCCGCAGCAACAGCGTCCGGAAGGTATAGAACCGGCGGCAGGACTCCTGGATGGACCCGTTGTCGCTCAGAAGCTGGGGACCGATGAGGCCGGCCCGCGGGTTGGCCTCGGCGAACTCCAGGAGCCGGTCGACGGCGCCGGGCTGGACCACGATGTCCGGATTGAGGATCAGGTGGTACTCGGCCGGCAGCGCCGCCATCCCCTGGTTGCAGCCGCGGGCGTAGCCGGTGTTCTCGGAGTTGAGGAGCCAGTGCACGTCGGGGAAGTCCTCGCGCACCTCGTCCAGGCCCGGATCCGTCGAGGCGTTGTCCACCACCACGATCCCGTGCGGGCAGGACGGGGGATGCGACGCCAGCGATTCCAGGCACGTGCGCAGGTCGGCGCTGGTGTTGTAGTGGACGATGACGATGCCGAGCTTCACCCGTTCTCCCATGGCTTGTGTTGCGCTCAGGGGATGCGCCGCAACCTCAGGGCCCAGACCATCCACATGGCCTCGATGACGATCCGCCGGGACATCTTCGACACCCCCACCTGCCGGTCCACGAACATGATGGGGATCTCCTTGATCCGGAGCCTGCGCCGCCAGCAGTGGTAGTTCATCTCGATCTGGAAGGAATAGCCGTCGCTCTTGATCGAATCCAGGGGCAGCTGCTGCAGGGTGCTCCGGCGGAAGCACTTGAACCCCCCGGTGCTGTCCTTGAGGGGCATCCCCGTGACGAAGCGGGCGTAGATGTTGGCCCCCACGCTCAGGATGAGCCGACTCAGGGGCCAGTTCACGACCGTGATGCCGTAGAGGTACCGGCTGCCGAGGACAAGGTCGTGGGTCTCGATGTGCTCGAGGAACTGCGGCAGGGCGGCCGGGTCGTGACTGAAATCGGCGTCCATCTCGAACACCGCCTGGAAGTCCGTGTTCGCGAGCACCCACTTGAAACCCGCGATGTAGGCGGCCCCCAGGCCCTGCTTCCGTTCCCGTTCGAGGATCAGAATCCGGTCCCCGAACCCGTCGAGCCCCTTGACGACGGCGGCGGTCCCGTCCGGGGAGTTGTCGTCGACCACCAGCACCGAGAGCCGGGGATCCTGGGCCAGGATGGACGGGATCAGCCGTCCGACGTTGTCGGCCTCGTTGTAGGTGGGAACCACCACCACGGCCCGCGTGAGGTTCAGGGGCGGCGGCGTGGCGAAACTACGGTCGGTCATGGATCGGTCCCTCATCGCTTGGGGTCATGGTCCGCGGACGCAGCCGGGATCCGAACATCATTCCCAGGGCGAGCAGCAGGCCCGCCAGGCTGAGGCCGAGGCCCAGCCGCACCGACGGGTCGTGGTAGGCGAAGCGGACCTCGTGGGCGCCCGCCTCCAGGGCCACCCCCCGCAGGACCAGGTCTGCGGTCAGGAGTTCGCGCTCGGTCCCGTCCACCGCGACCGACCAGCCGGGGGCCGCCATGTCCGCGAGAACGAGCACGGCCGGCCGGTCCGTCTCCACCTGCAGGACGACCTCGTTCATTCCGTCCTCGACGAAGCGGACGGTCCCGGGTTCACCGCCCGTCACCGGCCCCCGGGGAATCTGCAGGCCCGGATCGCCGGCCAGGTGGACGCCCTCCCCCACGGCCACCTCGCCCTGCTGGACGGCGTCCAGGAAGGCTTCCAGGTCGCCTCCGCCGGGCAGGGAGGAGACGGGAAGCCAGGCGGACGCCAACCGGGCCCGCGGCAGGGCCGCCCGGTTGCGGTAGAAATAGGGAGGAGCGCTGTTGAGGGGCACGGGGTCCAGAGCGAGCCCCAGGCCGCCGAGGAACTCCAGTTCCCCGGTCTCGAAACGACGGTCGAAGCTGACGACGGACCCGGCCAGCCAGGAGGCCAGGCGGCCGGCCGGTTCCTCGCTGTACAACCGCCGGCGGATGGATTCGTAGCGGGCCAGCTTGGCCGGATGATACCCGCCCAGCGACCGGATGCGGTCGGCCATCCAGGTGTTGCGGCCCCCGTCCGAGCCCAGGGGCCACAGGCGGTCATGCCCCACGGCGGCCTGCAGGGTCGCGGCCTGGGGTCCGGACAGGTCGGCGGACGAGAGGGGCTCGCGGGCGAGCCGGACCGCCGACACCAGGCGGCCCTGGCCCGAGGCATCCCGCCCGATCTCGAGGAGGGACCGTTCGGGGTGGGTGATGCGCCGGTCGACCGCCATCAGATCGACCCCCACCAGCCCGACCAGAACCCAGACCAGTCCCCTGCGCCGGAATCCGGAATTGCCGTGGGCGAACACGAAGGCGCCCGCCGCCGCCAGGAGGATGAGCCCGATGCGGATCAGGTCGGCCCGGTGCAGGGCCCAGGCCTCGTCCAGCAGGATGGGCGCGGCCTGCTTGCCCCCTGCGGCCGCCAGGGCCTGCAGGCCCGACACGAAGCCGGACTCGGCCATCCCCGTGACCCCGCCTCCGAGCATGAGGGCGCCCAGGGCGGCGCAGACCCCCGGCACGATCCACCAGCGGCGGCCTGCGGACCGCTCGTCCCGCCAGGCGACCAGCCCGCGGGGCGCGGCCAGGGCCACGGCGAAGGCGACGAGCACCAGGATCATCGACGGGATCCGGAACTTGTTGAAGTACGGCAGCCAGCGGTAGAGGAGTTCGTACAACCCGAAACCGAAGTTCCCGAAGGACACCCCGACCGACACCAGCGCCATGATCCCCAGCGCCATCAGCCAGCGGCGCCGGCCCGCCGCCCAGCCGGCGGCCGCCAGGATCAGGACCAGGAATCCGAAATAGTTGGGATAGTCGTTGAAGGGCATGCGGCCCATGTAGGTCGCCTTGCCGAATCCGGCAGCGGAAGGCAAGACGAAGGTCCCGGTTTCCTCGGGAGCCAGGGACCAGCCGGTGGCGTAATCGAGTCCGACACCACCGCCTCCCTCGGTGTCTTGCCCGCGGATGGAAATGGCGGCGTAGTCGTGCACCGGCACGAGCATGATCCCGCCGATCAGGAACCCCACGCCGAGCCCCAGGGCGACCGCCCCCAGCCGCAGCCACCGGATGCGGGCCGCGACGGCCCTCCAGGCGGGCTCCAGGGGGTAGGCCGCCCCCAGCAGGCAGAGCCAGGCCGTCGCCGCCAGGGTGTAGTAGGTGATCTGGACGTGCCCGCGCAGCAGCTGGAGTCCCAGCAGCAGTCCGGTCATGCCGACGGCGAACCAGCTGCGCCCGTCCATCACCCGCAGGGACCAGCCCACGATCCAGGGCAGGTACATGGCCGCGCCGAGCTTGGACCCGTGGCCGTGCACCCCCCAGGCCACGACCTTGGGGAACAGCAGCCAGACGGCCACCCCCAGCAGGATCGCGCCGGTGGGCAGCTTCCAGCGCGACAGCAGCCAGGCCATCCCCAGGCCCCCGAACAGCAGGTGGCCGAGCATCCAGGTGAGCGGGGCGAACCCCAGTTCGTTCTGCAGGAAATTGAACAGGATCGACGGCGGATAGAGGAACCGCACGTAGGCCAGCGATCCGAAGGAGGGCATGCCGGAGAAGAGGTAGGGATTCCAAAGGGGATAGCGGCCTTCGGCCAGGGCGGCATCGCCCACCACGGCGAACATGTCGGAGTTGCTCGCGTCGCTGCTGCGGAAGACCTGGCCGTCGAAGACGGCGCCGGGGTACAGGATCGCCAGGATCAACCACACCAGCAGGGCCCAGTGGAGCCACCGCCAGGGGCCGCGCCCGCTGATCACCGATGCCGCGAGTCCCGGGGCGCGTGAGGCGTCCTCCCCGGGAATCCTGGGCTTGCCGGTCGCGCCGTGTCGGGCCAAATCCGCTCCTCCTGGTGGCCGGCCGGAGGCGACCGGAATCCGGGCCGCATCCCGCAAGCCCCTGAAAAACAAGGATGATCATACCATCACCGGCGATCGGGTGTCTACCGTCGCCGGGGCCCCTACTCCGGGTGGGGGCTGCCGCGCAACTCGTCCAGGGCGCCCTCCCAGACCGCCAGGGCCACCGCCGGCCGCCCCTGCCATAGATGGTAGGCGGCGTGACCGGTCAGGTACGCCGCCTGACTGACCGCGAGCAGGGGCCAGGACCACCAGGGCCAGTGCTTCCTCAGCAGCTTGACGTGGCTGCGGCTGCGCATCCACATCTTCAGGGGGGAATACTCCCCCACCGAGACGCTGACCTTGTGCAGGACCAGGGCCCGGGGAACGTGGATGATGCGCCCCCCCCTCGCCCGGATGCGGATGGAGTAGTCCGCGTCCTCCCCGTAGAAGAAGAAGCCCTCGTCCAGCAGGCCGACCCGCTCGAGGGCCACCGGCCCCAGCAGCAGGGCGCACCCGGTGCCGTAATCGACGAAGCGCGGCTGCAGGGAGAGATCGCCGGCCACCCTCCGGATTCCCGCATGCTTGACCCAGCCGCTCCACCGCCCGATGACCCCGCCGTCGTACCAGGCCCGCGAGGGGTCGTCGGCGTAGCAGATGCGGGGCGTGGCCGCCCAGGCCGCGGGACTGGCCTGGAATCCCTTGACCAGGGCGCGCAGACTGCCCTCGGGCACGATGGTGTCGTTGTTCAGCAGCAGCACGCAACCCCGGAACCCCGCACGGCGCAGGTGCATCAGGGCCAGATTGTTCCCCGCAGCCCAGCGCAGGTTGCGTCCGGCCTCCAGGATCTCGACGTGGCGGTGATGCTTGCGCGTGTAGGCCACCGAATCGTCGGTGGAACCGTTGTCCACCATGATCACGTGGAGGTCGGGGTAATTCTCGTCCTGCAGGGAACGGAAGCAATCGCTCAGGACGTCGCGCCCGTTCCAGTTGACGACGACCACGGCCAGGGGGGACAACGGCTCGTCCGGCGCGGCGGAGGTGCGACGGACATCAGACACGGCGGGCGATCCGGAAGTCCCGTTCCGGCCGGCGGCCGGCCACCACCAGCTCGGCGATCAGGCCCAGGCTGATGAACTGGAAGGACAGGATGATGAGCACCAGACCCAGCAGCAGGCTGGGCCGCAGGTGCAGGCCGTGGCCGGTCAGCCACCACACCAGGTAGTAGAGGCTGATCCCCCCGCCGACGGTCAGGAAGGCCAGGCCGATGCGGCCGAAGAAATGGAGCGGCGAGGTCCGTCGGGCGTGCAGGAAGTAGACCGTCAGCAGGTCCAGGAACCCGTTGATGAAGCGGGCCGGGCCGTACTTGGTCCGGCCGTACTTGCGGGCGGCATGCCTGACGGGCTTCTCCGTCACCCGGAAGCCGTCCAGATGGGCCAGGGCCGGCACGTAGCGGTGCATCTCGCCGTACAGCCGCACCCGTCCGGTGACCTCGCGACGGTAGGCCTTCAGCCCGCAGTTGAAGTCGTGCAGGAAGAGCCCGCACATGCGGCCGGTGACCCAGTTGAAGACCCGGCTGGTCTTGTTCTTGATGAAGCCGTCCTGGCGGTCCTGCTTCCAGCCGGAGACCAGGTCCCAGCCCTCCTCGATCAGGGCGACCAGGGAGGGGATCTCGGCCGGATCATCCTGCAGGTCGGCGTCCATGGTGATGACGATGCGGGCGTCCACGGCCTGGAACCCCGCCGACAGGGCGGCCGCCTTGCCGAAGTTGCGGGCGAAGCCGAGACAGTGCACCTGGGGGTTCGCCCCGGCGAGCTTTTCGGCCACGGCGAAGGTCCCGTCGCTGCTGCCGTCGTCGACGATCCAGACCTCGTAGGTCCGGCCCATGCCCGTGACCGCGGCGTCGATCCTCTCGACCAGCTCGGGCAGGGACTCCGCCTCGTTGAAGGCGGGAACGATCACGGCGACGTCCACGGTCCTGCCGGTCCGCTCGGGCTCGTTGCTCACCCCTTGCTCCTCCTGGCGATGGCCCATTCCGCTTCCCTGACCAGCCCGTCGCCGAAGGCGATGGTCGGACGGTAGCCGATGACCGCCTCGACGTGGCTGCGGTCGGCGAAGGTGTTCTTGACGTCCCCCTTGGCCACCGGCTTGTATTCGACCGTGGCCCCGATGCCCGGCACGCGGGCGATGAGGATCTCCTGGAGCAGCTTCAGAGCCTCGCTGAAGACGACCCTGCTGCCGCCGCCGGTGTTGAAGACCTCCCAGTCCCGATCGCAGGACACGGCCAGCAGGTTGGACCGCACGGCGTCGCCGACGTAGGTGAAGTCCCGGGTCTGGGAGCCGTCCCCGTAGACCTCGAAGGTGCGCCCGTCGAGGGCGGCCTCGATGTACTTGCGGAAGGCCATGTCCGGACGCTGGCGCGGGCCGAACACCGTGAAGTAGCGCAGGCTGCTGGTGGGCACCTGGAAGTTCATGCTGTACAGGACGCACAGGTGCTCGGCCGCCATCTTGGTCACGCCGTAGGGGGACCGGGGCTGGGGCAGGGCCTGCTCGGTGACCGGCAGGGTGGTCTGGTCGCCGTAGACCGAACTGCTGCTGGAATAGACGAACCGGACCAGGGATCCCTTCACCGCATCGTCCCGGCACGCCTCCAGCAGCCGCTGCGTGGCCATGACGTTGCGGCCCAGGTATTCGCTGAAATAGGCCCCCCAGCTGGCGCGGACGCCCGCCTGGGCGGCAAGATGGAAGACGGCCCGCTGCCCCCGCAGCAATTCCACCGCATCGAGGTCCTGCAGGTCCTCCTGGCGGAACGTGAAGTCCGGCCGACCCAGGAATCCCTCGAGATTCTCCCGCTTGAGGTCCACGTCGTAGTAGTCCGTCAGGCAATCGACGCCGGTGACCCGGCAGCC
>JAHJTW010000006.1 GCA_018829565.1 bacterium
CACCTCGGTGGTGGCCCCGACCCGTATCACCGCGACGCCGCCGGCCAGCTTGGCCAGGCGCTCCTGGAGCTTCTCCCGGTCGTAGTCGCTGGTGGTGTCCTCGATCTGGGCGCGGATCTGGCTGATGCGGGCCTTGACGTCGGCTCCCTTGCCCTTGCCGCCCACGATCGTGGTGTTGTCCTTGTCGATGGTGACCTTGGAGCAGGCGCCCAGGTCGGCCGTGGTGGTGTTCTCCAGCTTCAGGCCGGCGTCCTCGCTCATCACGCGGCCGCCGGTCAGGATGGCGATGTCCTCGAGCATGGCCTTGCGGCGATCGCCGAACCCGGGGGCCTTGACCGCGGCGACGTTGAGGGTGCCGCGCAGCTTGTTGACCACCAGGGTGGCCAGGGCCTCGCCCTCGATGTCCTCGGAGATGATCAGCAGGGGCCGGCCCATCTGCGCGATCTTCTCCAGGATGGGCAGCATGTCCTTCATGCTGCTGATCTTCTTGTCGTGGATGAGGATCAGGGGCTCATCCATCTCGACCCGCATCTGCTCGGCGTTGGTCACGAAGTAGGGGCTCAGGTAGCCGCGGTCGAACTGCATGCCCTCGACCACGTCCAGTTCCATGGCCGTGCCCTTGGCCTCCTCGACGGTGATGACGCCGTCCTTGCCGACCTTGTCCATGGCCTCGGCGATGATCGTCCCGATGGTCATGTCGTTGTTGGCGCTGATGGCCGCCACGTTGGCGATGGTCTTGCTGTCCTTGACGGGCTTGGCCATCTTCTTGATGGCTTCGACGGCCGCCTCGGTGGCCTTCTCGATGCCCTTCTTGACGAACATCGGGTTGGCGCCGGCGGCCAGGTTCTTCAGCCCCTCGTGGATGATGGACTGGGCCAGGATCGTGGCGGTGGTGGTGCCGTCGCCGGCCACGTCGTTGGTCCTGCTGGCGACTTCCTTGACCATCTGGGCGCCCATGTTCTGGAACGGGTCCTTGACGTCGATCTCCTTGGCGATGGTCACGCCGTCGTTGGTCACCAGGGGAGCGCCGAACTTCTTGTCGAGGATCACGTTCCGGCCGCGGGGGCCCAGGGTGATCTTGACCGTGTTGGCGAGGATGTCCACGCCCCTCTTCATCTGTTCGCGGGCTTCCTCGCTGAATTTGATCATCTTGGCCATTGTTCTTCCTCTCCTTGGTCAAGCCCCCGGGTCACGACCGGGGCGGAATGAAATTGGAATCCTGTACCCGGATCAGCCCAGGATGGCCAGGACATCGCTCTCGCGAAGGATCAGGTAGTCGGCGCCGTCGACGTTGACCTCGGTGCCGGCGTACTTGCCGTACAGGACGATGTCGCCCTTCTTGACCTCGGGGGCGACCCGCTCGCCCTTGTCGCTGATCTGGCCGGGGCCGACGGCGATGATCTTGCCCTGCTGGGGCTTTTCCTTGGCGGTGTCGGGAATGATGATCCCGCCCTTCATGGTTTCCTTCTCCATGGGGGCGACGACGACACGGTCGGCCAGGGGCTTCAACTTGATGGCCATGTTCTTTCCTCCATCAATGGCTTCCATTGTTTCCGGGACCGCCTTGGCAGTCCCGGGCTTCGACTGCTAATCGTGCCGGAATATACCCGATCGATGGCGACGCGCAAGGTGTTCGGGGGTGGTTTATCCAAAAAAATGAATTAGAGCACGGAGTCTGTCAAAATGGCAGGATACCCTGAAGGGCGCGATCGAATCTTTCATCAAGTGACAATTTTTCAGATATTTGCATCACGTTTCAACACCCTCGGAATTTCAGGGGGCTGGCTTTCGGCTGACAGCCATCCAGGCGGCGCCGCGCAGGGTCCACCAGGGGTCATGGACCCAGCCGGGACGTTGCAGGAAGCGGGCAAGTCCGCCGGTCAGGATCACCGGCCGCTCCCCGTAGACCTCCAGGAGGCCGTCGATGGTCCCGAGAATCCCGAAACGGCCGGCATGCCACGAACCGGCGGCCAGTGCCCGCGCGGTATCCACCCCCACCTCCAGGGGGCAGGGCCCGAAAGGCGCAGGGTCCAGCCGCGCCGCAGCCTCGCCGATCTTCCGGGCGGCGAAGGCCATGCCCGGAGCGATCATACCGCCCCGAAAAACCCCGCCGGCCAGGAGGTCGAAGGTGGTCGCCGTCCCGGCGTCCACGACCAGGGCGTCCCGCAGGCCGCAGGCCGCCGCCAGGGCGACGTTGGCGATCCGGTCGGGACCCACGGCGGCCGGATCGGAAACGCCCCAGACGAAGGGCGTGGGCCAGGTGTGGTCGAGGATCTCCACATCCGGCAGGACCCCCGCAAGGGCGACCGTCAGCGCCGGCACCACGGAGACCAGGACCCTGCTCTTGAAAGCCGGATCCCCGGAAAAGGCTGCCACCTCGGCCAGGAACGAGGCGTGGGCGGAAGCGCCGGGCGGAGGATTGTCCAGGTGACGCACCCCGTCCAGGGGGGGCAAGGCCTGCCAATCCGCGGCGCCCTGGCCGCCGACCCCGGGCAGGTGCAGTGAAGGCCGGCAACCGGCCATCGTCAGCCGGGAATTCCCGGCATCGAGCACCAGGATCCCTTCGTCCTCCTGCTTCCGTTTCGCCAGGGACACCCTCACCCTCCCCCGGCCTGATCCAGGGCGAGCACGTGCACGTCGCCGACCTGGACGAGTTCGATCCTGCCGTCGGTCGTTTCGAGCCGCAACGCCCCACCGTCGTCGATGCCGACGGCGCGGCCCTCGTAGACCCGGCCGACGGACTTCACGATGATCGAGCGTCCGAGCAGGCAGTCCAGGTTGGCCAGCCCCTGGCGATAGGGGGCCCAACCCTCGTGCTCGAACCGGTCCAGCTCGTCCTCCACCCGGTTGACCAGGGCGCCGGCGATCAGGCCGGGCCGGACTTCACGGCCCGTCTCCATGACCACGCTGGTGGCCTTGCCCTGCAGGTCGGCGGGGAAGCCGCCCGGGCCGGTCATCAGGTTGAGTCCGAGGCCCGCCACGGTGAGGGACCGGTCGGCGATCACCTGGCGCTGAAGGAGGATCCCGCCCAGCTTGCGGTGGCCCACCACCAGGTCGTTGGGCCACTTGAGCCGGGCGTCGACGTGCAGCGACTCGCGCACCACCAGGACCGTCATCAGGCCCAGCCAGACCGAGAACCCGCGGTCGAGAGCCACCCGGTGCTGGGGAATGACGACCGAGAGGTTCAACCCGCCGCAGTCAAGCCAGGATCGGCCCTGGCGGCCGTGCCCGGCGGTTTGCCTGCGGGCGACCACGACCGTCCCCGGTCCCGCGTCGACGACCGGCGGCCAGACCCGCTGTTCCTGGGCCCGCCAGCCCCACCCGTCCCAGAGGCACAACCGGCCGGACGCCGGGGCTCCCAGCCCGCGCAGGAAATCGTTGGTGCTGCCGACCTCATCCAGGAGGTACAACCGGCCACCGCCACGAAGGAAGCGGTCGCCGGGCGTGAAGGCGGCCAGACCGAACCAGTCCCGGTGGATGGGCCCGCTGACGCGGTCGCGGAGGTTGCTCATCACGCACCCCCGCCGGAATCGCCGCCAAGGGGCGTCATGTCCAGCCCCAGGTCCCAGGCCGGCGCCGAGTGCGTGAGCCTGCCGATCGAAACGGCATCGCTGCCCGCGGCGGCATAGGAGCCGATGCTCTCGAGGTCGATGTTGCCCGAGGATTCCAGCCGGGTGGGAACCGCGGCCACATCCCGCAGGCGGACGGCCTCGCGGGTCTGCTCGACGGTGAAGTTGTCCAGGAGGATCCATTCCACGCCCAGGCCCAGCACCTGCGCGAACTGGTCCAGGCCGTCCACCTCCACTTCCACCGCCAGCCCGGGATACAGCCGACGGGAGCGCGCCACCATCGCGGCGATCCCCCCGGATCCGCCGGTCCAGTGGTTGTCCTTCAACATGACCCGGTCGTAGAGACCCAGGCGATGGTTGGCTCCGCCGCCGCAGCGGACGGCGTACTTCGCCAGCAGGCGGTATCCCGGCAGGGTCTTGCGCGTGTCCAGGACGAGGCAACCCGTCCCCCGCACGGCCGCGACGTAGCGCGCCGTCAGGGTGGCGATGCCGCCGAGGTGCTGCAGGAAGTTCAACGCCGTGCGCTCGCCGGTGAGCAGGGAGGAAACCGGTCCCTCCAGGCGGGCGAGGATCCGGCCCGCGGGCACCGTGGTTCCTTCAGGCTCCAGGATCGAGACCTCGACGCGGGGATCCAGGGCGCCGTAGACCATGGCGAGCAGCGGCAGGCCCGCGACGACCCCCGGCTGCCTGGGGACCAGGAGAGCCTCGCCCCGCAGCTCGGGATCGACGGCCACTGCGGTGGTGGCGTCCCCGGTTCCGATGTCCTCCTCGAGGCTCTGCCTGACCAGATCGTCCAGCCAGGGGTCCCGGGGGAAGGTGCTTTCCAGGTCGCGGTTCCTCACGCGCTCATCCATTTCCGATGCCCCACTGGGCCTTGAGGTCGTCCAGACGGTCCCGCAGGGACGCCGCCTTCTCGAATTCCAGGTCGGCGGCCGCCCGGCGCATCTCCTGCTCGAGCCATTCGCACAGTTCACGGGGCGAGAGGGTCTCGTCAAGGACGATCTCCCACGGCCGGTCCGGGCGGGACCGGTCCTCCATGCCCCTCTGGCCGGCGGCGGAAGTGGACTGGAGGATCTCCTCCCGGGTCTTGGTGACGGACCGGGGCACGATTCCGTGCTCCTGGTTCCAGGCGAGCTGGCGTTCCCTTCTCCGGTTGGTCTCGGCGATCGCCCGGTCCATGGACCGCGTCACGGTGTCCGCGTACATGATCACTTCCCCGTTGACGTTCCGGGCGGCGCGGCCGGCCGTCTGGATCAGGCTGCGCTCGCTGCGCAGGAAACCTTCCCGGTCCGCGTCCAGGATCGCCACGAGCGAGACCTCGGGCAGATCCAGGCCCTCCCGGAGGAGGTTCACCCCCACCAGGACGTCGTTCTGGCCGAGCCTCAGCCTGCGGAGGATCTCGATCCGGTCCAGGGCCGTGATGTCCGAATGCAGGTAGCTGACCTTGACGCCGGCTTGCGCCAGGAAGTCGGTCAGATCCTCGGACATCTTCTTGGTCAGGGTCGTGACCAGCACCCGCTCCCCCCGCCCCACCACGACCCTGATGCGCTCCAGCAGGTCGTCCACCTGGTGGCGCACCGAGCGGACGGTGATGGGCGGGTCCACCAGCCCGGTGGGGCGGATCACCTGTTCGACGACCACCCCGCCCGACTTCTCCAGCTCGTAGTCGCCCGGAGTGGCCGAGACGAAGATCGTCTGGGGCATGACCTGCTCGAACTCGGCGAAGGTCAGGGGCCGGTTGTCCAGGGCGCTGGGCAGCCGGAATCCGTGTTCGACCAGGTTGAGCTTGCGGGAGCGGTCCCCCTGGTACATGGCCCCGATCTGGGGGATGGTCGCGTGCGATTCGTCGATGACCAGGAGATAGTCCTCGGGAAAGTAGTCCAGCAGGCAGGCGGGACGCTGCCCCGCCTCGCGGCCGTCGAAGTAGCGGGAGTAGTTCTCGACTCCGGGACAGTGGCCGATCTGCTGGATCATCTCCATGTCGTACCGCGTGCGGGAGGCGAGACGCTGGGCCTCGAGGGTCCGCCCGTCCCGGTCCAGTTCGCCGAGCCGGACCTCCAGGTCCCTGCCGATGGCGTCGATGACCGGCCCCGTGCCGCCGCTTCCGGTGACGAACTGCGTGGCGGGGTAGACGGCCGCGGCCCCGGCCTTCTCGAGGCTGCGTCCGGTCAGGGGTTCGATCCAGGTCAGCGCCTCGATCTCGTCCCCGAAGAACTCCACGCGCAGGATGCGGTCGTCGAACCCCGAACGGATCTCCACCGTATCGCCCCGCGCCCTGAAGGTCCCGTAATCGGTGGCGATGTCGTTGCGGCCGTAGTGGACGGCGACCAGGCGCTTCAGGAGTTCGTCGCGCTCCAGGCGGTCGCCCACCGCCAGGGGAATGATCCCCTCCCTGAAGGTGGTGGGATTACCCACGCCGTAGATGGCCGAAACGCTGGCGACCACGATGACGTCCCGTCGCGCCAGCAGGCTGCTGGTGGCCCGCAGGCGCAGACGTTCGATCTCCTCGTTGATGCTCGTGTCCTTCTCGATGTAGGTGTTGGTCGCCGGGATGTAGGCCTCGGGCTGGTAGTAGTCGTAGTAGGAGATGTAGAACTCGACGGCGTTCCCGGGGAAGAAGCCCTTGAGTTCCCCGTAGAGCTGGGCGGCCAGGGTCTTGTTGTGGCTGAAGATCAGGGCGGGGCGCTCCAGCTGGGCGATGGCGCTGGCGATGGTGAAGGTCTTGCCCGATCCGGTCACGCCCAGCAGGGTCTGGCAGCGGGCCCCACGCCGGATCTCGGCGGTCAGTTCCC
>JAHJTW010000047.1 GCA_018829565.1 bacterium
GGCCAGGGCCTGGGGATCGGCGGGGGGCACCAGGACGCCCGCCTTGCCCCCGTCCAGGATCACGCGGGGGCCCACCGGGCAGTCGGTGGCCACGACCGGCACCCCCGCCGCCATGGCCTCGATCAGGACGTTGCCGAACCCTTCCCGCCGCGACGCCTGGACCACCGCGGCCGCACGCTTCAGCACCGCATAGGGATTGTCCACGTAGCCGGCGAAGGTGACCCGGTCGGCGAGCCCCAGCCCCGCCGCCAGGTCCTTCAGCGCCCGTTCTTCCGGCCCCGATCCCTGGATGACCAGATGGGGGGGGCGCGGCAGGTCCCCGAGCAGGGCGAGGGCCCGGAGAACGAGGTCGAAGCCCTTCTCGGGGTTGAGCCGGCCGGTGCTGACCAGCAGGGGGCTTCCTGCGGGGGGCAGGTCGTATCCGGGATCGGCGGCCAGCAGGTCGTCGAACCCCGGCGGGATGACGGGGTTGGCCAGCACGGCCAGGGGCAGGTCGGGGCGCCGCAGCACGCGACGAAGTTCGAGGCCCACGTCCACCAAAGGGACGGCCACCTTGGTGGCCCGGGGGTAGAGGAGCTTCATCAGGGCCAGGCGGAAGGCCCGCCACTTGGTGCCTTCCAGGTACATGGACACCGGCGTGTGCTCGCTGATCAGGAAGGCCGCCGGGAACCGCAGCAGGGGCCTGGCGGCCATCAGGGCGAGGTTCGAGGCGTTCGTTCCGCTGTAGACGACCTGGGGCCGGATGCGGTTCAGGATCCGCGCCAGGAGGATCACGGCGAACTTGGCCGAGCGCCCCTGGAAGTCCAGGATCTCCACGTCGGGAGGCACCGTCTCAAGCAGGGTCCCTTTCCTGGAGTTGAGGATCAGGTAGGGCCGGAACCGCTCCCGGTCCAGGTGGATCAGGAGGTTCTGGATGATCCTCTCCACGCCGCCGGAATCCAGGTGGGGGTGGAAGAACGCGACCCGGACGGGTTCCGGGTGCTTGCAGGTGGGAGTTGATTCCACGACCATCTCCTGTTAAAAGGGGCAGAGCGAACGGCGCAGCGATCGGGGACAGAAGGTAGCACACCCCGCCCGGCCCCGCAGTACCTGTCGACGAGTGGAGGAGAGGCCTTGGGCGCACCTCGATACAAGGGGATCATCCTGGCCGGCGGCACCGGCTCCCGGCTGCACCCGCTGACCTTGACGGTGAGCAAGCAGCTGATGCCGGTCTACGACAAGCCGATGATCTACTACCCGCTGTCCACCCTGATGCTGGCGGGGATCCGCGACGTCCTGATCATCACCACCCCCCAGGACCAGGAGGCCTTCCGGGCCCTGCTGCAGGACGGCTCCCGCTGGGGGTTGAATCTCCGGTACGTCGTGCAGCCCAGCCCCGACGGGCTGGCCCAGGCGTTCATCCTGGGCGAGGAGTTCCTGGACGGGAGCCCGGCCTGCCTCATCCTGGGCGACAACATCTTCTACGCCGAGGGCTTGTCCCGTCGTCTCCAGCGGGTCGCCGCCAATCCCGGCGGGGGGACCATCTTCGCCTACGTGGTCCAGGACCCCCACCGCTACGGCGTCGTGGAGCTGGACCGCGAGGGCAAGGCCGTCAGCATCGAGGAGAAGCCGGCGAAGCCGCGGTCCCACTTCGCCGTCACGGGCCTGTACTTCTTCGACGCCGACGCGCCGGCCATCGCGCGGGGCATCAAGCCCTCCGCCCGCGGCGAACTCGAGATCGTGGAGGTCATGAAGGCCTACCTGGAGCGGGGCGAACTGGCGGTGGAGATCCTCGGCCGGGGCGCGGCCTGGCTGGACACCGGGACCCACCAATCCCTGCTGGACGCCGGCCAGTTCATCCGGGTCATCGAGGACCGCCAGAGCCTGAAGATCGCCTGCCCCGAGGAGATCGCCTGGCGCATGGGCTTCATCGACGGCGCGCGGCTGGAGGCCCTGGCCCGGCCCCTGCAGAACAGCGGGTACGGCAAGTACCTCCTCCAGCTGCTCGACGAGGGCCGGCGGCCATGAAGGTCATTCCCACCGCCCTGCCCGGGGTCGTCGTCTTCGAACCGGTGGTCCACGGCGACCATCGCGGCTACTTCCTGGAGACGTACCGGGAGAACGAGTTCGCGGCCCACGGGGCGGGGGGGCCGTTCGTCCAGGACAACCAGAGCAGCTCGCGCCGGGGGGTGCTGCGCGGCCTCCACTACCAGATCCGGCGGCCCCAGGGCAAGCTGGTGCGCGTGCTGTCGGGCAGGGTGTTCGACGTGGCCGTCGACATCCGGCGCGGTTCGCCGACTTTCGGGGGGTGGGCCGGGGTCGAACTCTCCGCCGAGAACCACCGCCTGTTCTGGGTGCCGCCGGGTTTCGCCCACGGCTTCCTCGTGCTCAGCGACGTGGCGGAGTTCTTCTACAAGTGCACCGACTACTACGCCCCCGAACACGAGCGGGTGATCCGTTTCGAC
>JAHJTW010000048.1 GCA_018829565.1 bacterium
GAGTAGGCCTGCGCCTGCTCGGGATCGAGCCGGGGTTCGACCTTGGCGAAGGTCTCCCACTTGTGGTTCGGATCGCCGGGGATGGGGAAGAGCTTGAGCATCGTCCCCTGGAAGGTCATGTAGAGGATCTGGAAGCGCTCGTCGAAGCTGATCAGCTTGCGCTGGGTCTTGGTCCGGTCGCGGTCAGCGGTGCGGTGGGCCTCCTCGACCAGGGCGGCCAGCTTGTACCGGCCCTGGGAGTCGAAGAGGCTGGCGGCCGAGACGTTCTTCACCGAGTGGTCCACGCCGAGCACGTCCTTGACCCCGGGGTACCGCACGCCGATCAGCGGCTTGTCCCACCAGAAGTTGGGGTTCAGCGACCAGCTCAGGTACTGGTCCACGGGCTCGCGTCCCTCGTACTTGGACCGCTTGGCGACCTTCATCACCGTCTCGCGGGCCAGGGTGTCCAGGGGCTTCATGCGGCCGCGGAAGTCCTGGATGATCAGGCGGGACGCCGCCTCGCGCGCGGGATCGGACAGGGTCACGAAGCCGGTCGTTGCCGGCCCGTGGTTGTGGCCGGTGTGATCCTGGCCGTCGTTGGGGTCGTGGGCCTGGGCGAAGGCCGAGGGGGATGCCAGGGCGAGGGCGCCCGAGGCCAGCAGGGCGACGAGGAGGGACTTCACGGCGGTCTCCTTCCCTTTATGCTTGTCCACCGCCATCAGGTCCTTCAACAGCACCGAGACCTCCTTGAACAGGATCAGCAGGAAGCCCAGGGAGATGAGGGAGTACCCGATGTAGGTGGGGAGTTTCCCGGGGTCGTGGTTCACCGACAGCACGGTGCCCTTCCGGTCCTGATCGTAGGACGACTGGAAGTGCTTGCTGCCGCGGTGAACCATGGGGTGGTTCATGTAGATGTGACCCTTCTCCCCCTGGATCCCCTTCTCGGGATCGCTCAGGGAGACGTAGCTCTCGTAGGTGGCGGGGTTGTCGCTGCCGGGGTAGGTCTGCAGCACGAAGTCGTCCAGGTAGACGGAGTAGGGCAGGTGCACGATCACCGGAGCGAAGGTCAGGCGCACGCTCTTTCCGCCGAGATCCACGACCTCGCCCGGGGTGTCCTTGCGGACGATCGCTTCGGCCTGGTTGCCCTGACTGTCCCTGATCACCATGCGGGCGGCCGGCCGGGCGTTCTGATTGTCCGTCTGAATCGGCCCAAGCACCGCCGACTGCATGATGTCCACGGCGACGAACGAGAAGTCCGAGCCGTCGTTGAGGTACAGCATGGATTCCCGCAGGGGGAACACCTGGCCCGCGGGGATCTCGCCCCTCTGCTCCGATTCCATGTCCATGGTCTGCAGGGGGAACGAGGCGCGGGCCCTGATGCCGGTCTCGCCGCCGGGACTCAGTTCCAGCCCCATGCTCACCTGGTACAGCATGTCCAGGTCCTCGAACTGGGCCGAATTGCCGCTGTGGCCCATGGAGAAGTCCGGATGCAGGGCGAACAGCATCCGCTCCCCGGTGGCCCCGTCGGGCCCGGTGATCCTGATCCTGACCATGGGGTTGATCATCGGACCGTCCAGGACGGGATCCGCCCCGACCCGGAAGCTGGTCGTGAACTCGAGGACATCGAAGGTGTAGTCCCCGCAGCGGAAGGATTCGCCGCCCGGCAGAGCGACGGGGAACGTGCAGGTCTCGCCGGCGATGTGCAGGCGCAGGTCCCCCCGCGGGGAATTGCTCATCTCGCCGGTGAAGTCGCCCGTCAGGAACCGCACGTCCACCCCGTTGATGGTCGTGTTGCGCCCGAGAGGCAGCGTGTCGCTGGTGATGTCCCCGTCCTGGGTCACGGCGAATTCCAGGGCCGGCACGCCGCCGGGACCCTCCTGGTAGCCCTCCGCATAGCGGGGCCAGTACCCGGTGGCTCCCAGCTCATAGGTTTCCCCGCCGATGGCGACCGATCCCCACACGGAATTCTCGCCGGGCTTCCAGAGCCTGACCGGGAAGGACCCCGTCTCCTGGCCGATGGCGGCCTGGAGGTGGGCCCTGTCCGAGTAGATGTAATCGACGGACTCGCCCTCCCGGATGGCCATGATCCCCTCGTAGCCGAAGTAGCGGGTGATGCCCGCCCCCACGAGGATCACGACCATGGAGATGTGGACCAGGGCGAATCCCCACTGCCGCTGCCGGTAGGGCCAACGCTTGAAGAAGAGCAGGATCAGGCTGATGGTCAGCAGGATCAGGATGCCCTCGAACCAGCGGGCCGCATAGACCAGGTCATAGGCCGCTTCCCGGCCGTAATCGGATTCGATGAAGGTCGCCTTGGCCGAGGCGATGGCCACGATTGCCATGAGGGCCGCGCTCAGTTTCAGTGAAGAAAGCAAGGCGATCACGGGGTTCTTCCAGAATGACTTCACGCTTACCACCTGGGGTTGCAGAGCGGGTATCCAGGCCGCCGGAACCGGGCGCCGCCGGTGCCGGGGCTGCCGGAATTAGGCGAGTGTTTTGGTGGGAAAAATATAATTCCCAACCGGTACTCCGCCTAATAATTGTTAGCCGTTTGACGAGGGGGAGACCCTCCCGGGAGGGCCCCCCCTGTTGACTCTAGTTCTCATCCTCAATCCTTGCCACGTCTTATTTCCCCCCGGACCCAATTGGCCTTTGGTCAGGCGGGCGGAGGATCCGGATCGGGAAACCGGCAAACCCTTCCGCCGAGGGCCTACGGGAAAACGAAACCGTCCAAACCCTTGTTCGTCCCCAGGAAAATTTTTCCCCATCCCCGGCCGTGCCAGTGTAACACCCGGGATGTTACACATTTCGAACCAAAACGCAAATTTTGACCCACCCACAAAGGCGAATTTTGTTACAACTGGTCAGCATTAATGGTAAAAAGAAAAATATCTTGACCGCAATGTCACGCAAATGTTAGTCTGGCAGTCCTGAAGAAATCTGCAACGCTTCCCCCTCCCAGGAGCGGAAATGATCTCTCGAGTCCCAGCTCGCCTCCGGGGCGCCACCCTCATTCTCGTCGCCTTCCTTCTCGTCTCCCTCGTCGCGGCTCCCGCTTTCGCCAAAAAGGAGCGTGCGATCGCAACCGAGGGTGATCCCGGCGACGGAAACCTCAGCCCCGAAATCTACACCCCCTCCGGTTCGGGAGGCGGCACCTACGTCGAGGGAGCGACAGCCGCCATCATCCCGACCCTGGTCTTCGCACCCGGAGGATCCTTTTCCCTGGTCCTGATACCGACCGACCGGTTCGGTGGCACCCTCCACGGAACTGTGGTATGGTTTCCCGCTCACCCTGCGGTTTCAGGCTTCCAAGGATACCGGCGTGAATGGTTCCCGGCAGGCGCAAGGAGGTGTGGCGATGTCCGTTGAGCGCAACCGCCACCTCTCCGCGGCCCTGAACGAACAATCCTCCGGCGATCCGTCCCCGGCTCGTCCCAGGAATGACGGCCCGGTGGCCGAGGCCAGGGAGCACCTGCGCCGTGGCCGGGCCGACAGGGCCCTGGAGATCCTGGCAGGGATCTTTCCCGAAGGGCGGACCCGTCTGGACCTGCCCGGAACGACCGATCCCGCCGAGGCCATCCTGCTGAAGGCCTGGTGCCATCTCGAGCAGAAGGACCACCAGGGCTGCCTCCGGTGGCTCGACCGGGCCAAGGGGCACGGCTGGATCGACCAGGACCATCCCGGAGTGAGGGTCGTCGAGCTGAACATGCAGCTGTTCCGGGAGGAATACGCCGAGGTCCAGGCCGCCGCCGAACAGCTCCTGCAGTCCCTGGGCCATCCCGCCGACCTGATCAACGCCGAACTGCGTCTGATCCTGGGCGCCGCCCTGCGCTGGCAGGGGAGACTCGAAGAGGCCGCCTCCCACGTGGAGTTCGCCTGTTCGGCCTTCACCGTCCTGGGCGAGGACGGGCGCACGGCCGTGGCCGCGAACTTCCTCGGCTGGACCCAGCTCTCGCGCGGCCGCCTCGACGAGGCCCGGCGCTGGTTCGAGAAGAGCCTCGATCTGCACAACCGCCTGGGCGCCTCCCTGCGTATGGCCCAGACCTATCAGAACCTGGCCATCGTCTGCTACAAGCAGGGCGACTACGACCTGGGCGTCGAACTCCTCGAGAAGGAGTTGAAGCTGGTCGCCGATCACCCCGACATGACCTGCCGAGCGCGCATCGCCCTGGGCAACATCCTGCGCCTGAAGGGCGAGCCAATGGCCGCCCGCAGCAGCCTGCTCGAAGCCTACTCCCTGGCCACCGAGTACCGTTTCGCCAGGGAAGAGGCCCTGGCCCTGGAATTCCTGGGGGACGTCTTCCGCGACGAGGGCTCTCCCGCCGAGGCCCGCCGCTACTATCAACGCGGCCTGGCGGTTGCCCGGAGCTTGGCGCCGCGCGGCGACCTGGTCATGGAGATCATGCGCCGCGAGGGCGAGTGCCTGGATCTGGAAGGCCGCCACGAGGAGGCGCACTTCCTGCTGGCCGACGCGCTGGAGATGGGCAACGCCGTCAACGACCGCTTCGAGATCGCCGTGGTCCGCCGGTGCCTCGGCGTCTGTGCGGCCAATCTCGGCCGCTGGAAGCTCGCGGCCCGGCACCTGCGCGAGGCCATCAAGGAACTGCGGGACCTGCGGGGACGGCACGAGACCATGCTGGCCTCCTGGCACCTGGC
>JAHJTW010000007.1 GCA_018829565.1 bacterium
AGCCGGGGACCGGGACGACCGGTGCGTTCCCGCACCCGGAACAGATCCCGGCAGAACAGGGCCATCTGCAGGTATTCGACCTGCACCGCATCCGGCTGGAATTCGGCGACGGCCGCCCGGACGCGGCGGCTCAGGGCCGCGGACCAGTACTTCTGCACGTAATGGGGGTAGCCTGAAGCCAGGGAGCGGACCCGGGAGGCCGCCCGCCCGGCGGCCAGCTGCAGGCGGTCCAGGCCGCGGGCGCCGGCGTCGCTGAACGGCAGGGCCACCACGGACGCCCCCAGGGCCTCCACCTCGGGCACCAGTCCCTCTTCCCCGGGCCTCACCAGGGACACCAGACGGACCTCGTGACTGCGGGCCAGCCAGGTCACCAGATCCCGGACGGCCGTCCCTCCGCCGTGCCCCACCCGGCGGTGGGGCAGGTAGGGGGTCAGGACCATGATACGCATGGGATGGTGCTCCGGGAGGGGATCAGAAGGCCACGTATCCGCGGGCGATGCAGAGATCTTCCTTCTTGCGCTCGAGTTCGACGTCCCACTCGGTGGAACCCTCTTCGAGATTGGGCCGGTTCTTGAGCAGGAAGGCCGTCGCTTCCTCGTCGATCTCGTCCTCGATCTTCAGATCGCGCGAGATGAGGTTCTCGATCAGGTGCCGGAAGTCGCCCTCGCCGATCTCCAGGTCGACGATCTCCTCGTCCAGGAGCCGGTCGCTGACCAGCCGGGCCAGGACGGCGATGCGTTCCTCGGTCAATCGCACGGCGTGCTCCTTGTCATCCGGTCAGAGGGTGAAATTCCGTTTGCGGGCGAGTTCGCGCTTCATCTTGTTGCGCAGGGCTCCGACGTCCATGTCCATGGCCCGGATCTCGTTCACGTTCTGCTTGATCAGGCTCTCGACCTGTTCGTCGATCTCGTCCTCTTCGTGCATGTTGTCGTAGATGGCGTCGTCCACGGCGCGCAGCAGCAGATCCTCGTTGGCGATGATGTGGATCCTGGGATGTTCCTGGACCATCTTCAGGACCCGGTGGGCCAGATAACCGATCTTGTTCTTGCTGAGCCTCACGGCGGCCTCCGGTCAGGGAAACTTGGCGGGAAACCAGGAAAATTCGCGGCGGGATCCGTGCTCGCGATCCGGACGACAGCCTCATTGAAAGACTTTTCAAAGGGGTTGGCAAGAAAAAAGGGGTTGGGTATTTTGGGAAGCCCCGGATCCGGAGGGTCCGGGTCCGCCGCATCCGCGATTGGTGGGAACTCCCGTCCCTCCAACCCGTATCAAGGCGGTCGGCGAAGACGTCAACGAGTCATCCCGGATTCCCCCGGGATGCCCCACCATGGTCTCACGGAAGGTAGTCATGACCGTAAACCAATCCCTGGACAAGATCCAGGCCGAGGAGTTCTCCCGCCGCCTGCAGGACGTCCTGGCGGAAACGGGCAAGGTGATCGTCGGACAGCGCGAGATGATGGAAGGGCTGCTGATGGGGCTGGTGACCGGCGGCCACATCCTGCTGGAGGGCGTGCCGGGGCTGGCCAAGACGCTGGCCGTCAGCACCCTCGCCAGGACGGTGGACACCGAGTTCCGCAGGATCCAGTTCACTCCGGACCTGCTGCCGGCCGACATCACCGGGACGACGATCTACAACCGCGAGACCGGTGAGTTCAAGGTCAAGCAGGGCCCCGTCTTCAGCAACATCATCCTCGCCGACGAGATCAACCGGGCCCCGGCCAAGGTGCAGAGCGCCCTGCTCGAAGCGATGCAGGAGCGGCAGGTCACCATCGGGGGCGAGACCTTCCCCCTGGCCGATCCCTTCCTGGTGCTCGCCACCCAGAACCCCATCGAGCAGGAGGGGACCTACCCACTGCCCGAGGCCCAGGTGGACCGATTCCTCCTCAAGCTGAAGATCGGCTACCCCACCCGGGAAGAGGAGCGGACCATCCTCGAGCGCATGGCAGGGAAGGCGGTGCCCGAGGTCGCGAAGGTGGTCGATCCCGCCGGCATCCGCAGCATGCGCGCCGCGGTCAACGCGGTCTTCGTGGACGAGAAGATCAAGTCCTACATCATCGACATCGTGTTCGCCTCCCGTGATCCCGAGGCCGCCGGGCTCGACCTGGCCCCGCTGATCGCCTGGGGCGCCTCGCCGCGGGCCACGCTCGCCCTGACCCAGCTGGCCCGGGCCCGGGCCCTGATGCAGGGGCGCGCCTTCGTCATCCCCGAGGACGTCAAGACCGTCGGGCACGACGTGTTGCGGCACCGCATCCTGATCACCTACGAGGCCGAGGCCGAGAACCTGACCAGCGACGACATCGTCAGCGCCCTGCTGGACAACGTCGCGGTGCCCTGAGGCCATGAGCGGACGCGTCCAGGGCAGCGGCATTCCTCCCGAGATCCTGGCGGCGGTCCGCCGGATAGAGATCCGCACGCGCAGGCTCGTCGAGGAGGTCTTCTCCGGGGAGTACCATTCGGTGTTCAAGGGCACCGGCATGGAGTTCCGCGAGGTGAGGGAGTACGTCCCCGGGGACGACATCCGCACCATCGACTGGAACGTGACGGCCCGCACCGGAGACCCCTACGTCAAGCTCTTCGAGGAGGAGCGCGAACTGACCGTGGTTCTCGCGGTGGACATGAGCCGCAGCGGGAACTTCGGGTCGGGGAGTCGCCTGAAGGCCGAGATCGCGGCCGAACTCTGCGGGGTGCTCGCGTTCTCGGCCATCGCCAACAAGGACAAGGTGGGCCTGGTCATCTTCACCGACACCGTCGAGAAGTTCATCCCGCCGGCCAAGGGCAGGAACCACGTCCTGAGGCTGATCCGGGAACTGCTGGCCTTCCGGCCCCAGGGCAGGGGAACCGACCTCGACGAGCCCCTCCGCCTGCTCGGGTCGGTCCTCAAGCGCAAGGCCACGATCTTCCTGGTGTCCGACTTCTGGGCCCCGGATTTCGCCACCAGCCTGTCGGTCCTGGGACGGCGCCACGACATGGTCGCGGTGCGGGTGCGGGACCCGCGTGAGACGAGCCTGCCCGCGGTGGGGCTGGTGCGCTGGGCCGACGCCGAGACAGGCCGGGAGATGATCCTGGACACCAGCGACCCGGGGCTGGCCGCGGAACTTTCGCAGGCGGCGGCCGGGCATGATCGGGCCCAGGAGAGGGTCTTCCTGGCTCACGGGGTGGACCTGGTCGACGTCGACGCCACCGCCTCCTACGTCGAGCCCCTGCGCGCCTTCTTCCTGGCCCGCGAGGGGCGCAGAAGGAGCCGCAGCCGATGATCGGACCGCGGCGCAATAGGACGGTCCCGGGGGTCCCGGTCATGGGTCTCGCCGCCGCCTGTCTGCTCGTGAGCGCAGGTCTCGGCTCCACCGCCGCAGCCCGGCAGGGTGGGATCTTCCCAGGCGCCGGTCCAGGCGGCCCGGCCGGCATGAACCCGGGGGGGATGACCGGCGCCCCCATGGCCACGGCCGCTCCCGCCGACACCGCGGTGGTCCGGCTGTCCTGGCCTTCCGCCGGTCCGGGGATCACCGCGGTCCGGGCCCTGTCCGATTCGGTGGCCTTCGGCGGCGTCCTTTTGATCGAGGTGGTCCACGCTGCGGCCGGTGCAGCCGTTCCGGATTCGGTTCTGGCTCCGGACGCCGACTGGCTGGCGACGGTTCCCCTGCCTGCCGGTCAGGAAGGCATGCTGCCCGCGCCGTCATCCCTATCACCCGGTGTTTCCGCGACTTTGCGCGCCTTCCGGGTCTATCGCCCCCACCCCTTCATCGTCACGGTCGGCGACGCATCCAGCGGGGTCGTCGCGGTGAACGGCAGGGTGACCGGAACCGGGGAGGCCGCCGTCATCCGCGATCCCCGGCCCTTCGGCCTGCGCCTGACCCGGGATTTCTGGCTCCTCTTGATCGCGGGGATCCTGCTGGCCGCGGCCTGGCTCATCCTGTGGAACCGCCGCCGGCCTGCCCGGGAGCTGCCCCATCGTCCGGTCCGGCCGCCGGCCTGGGTTGCGGCCGCCCTCGCCCTCCGCGAACTCCTGGCCGAAGGTCTGGAGGACGCCGGGCGTCACCAGCTCCTGCTCGATCGTCTGGCCGGTGTGATGCGGGCCTTCGTGGCGGATCGATATCTCATCGGCGCGCGGGAGATGACAGGCAGGGAGATCGTGGCCGCCTGCCGGGCGCGAGGCTATCCCGACGAGCCGGTCGCCGCCTTCGCGGGCCTGATCGACCGCGCGGATCTCGCCAGGTTCAGCCCCGCCGGACCAGCTGCGGACGAATGCCGGGCCGCCCTGGCCGAATTCCTGGTCCGGGTGGAAGCCGTGCGGATCGAGCCGGTGGCGACCCCCGTTCCCGCGGCCGTCATGATCGAGGCCGCCCAGGCGTGGGCGGGTCTGAAGGGACGGTTCGAAAGGGAGGCCGCCCTGGCCGTCCCGGGCGGGGGAGGCGCCGCATGATGGAGTTCGCCCGTCCCTGGCTCTTGCTGCTCCTGCCCGTGGCCCTGACCCTGGCCTGGTTCCGCTTGCGGTCCGATCCGGGCCCCGGGGTGCTGAGGCATTCCCATCTTGCTCTCCTGGCGGGGGTCAGGCCCACCCTGCGTGCGCGCCTCTACCGCTGGCTGCCTTTGCTGTCTGGGATCGCCCTGGTGCTCCTGGTCGTCGCGGCGGCGGGTCCCCGCATCGCCCACCGCAGCGAGGACGTCGAGGGCGAGGGGATCGACATCGTCCTGGCCCTGGACATCAGCGGCAGCATGCGGTCCCTCGATTTCCACCCCAAGGACCGCCTCGAATCCGCCAAGGACGTCATCCGGGGGTTCATCGGCGGCCGGCCGCACGACCGCATCGGCCTGGTCGTCTTCGCGGCCAAGGCCTTCACCCAGTGTCCGCTCACCCTGGACCACCCGGTCCTGACCGGTTTCCTGGACGAGGTGCAGGTGGGTTTGATCGACGACGGCACCGCCATCGGATTGGGGCTGGCCACCGCCGTCGCCCGGTTGAAGCATTCCGATTCCCCGAGCAAGACCATCATCCTGCTGACCGACGGGGTGAACAACGTGTTCACCCTGGAACCGGAGACGGCCGCCGAGCTGGCCCGCTCCCTCGACGTGCGCGTCTACACCATCGCCATCGGCCGCGAGGGGATGGTTCCCTACCCGGTCAACGATCCCGTGTTCGGTCGGCGGACCCGCCAGGTCGAGACCAAGCTGGACCTCGACCTCCTGGACAGGATCGCCGAGCTGACGGGGGGCCGGATGTTCCAGGCCACCAGCGCGGACATGCTCCAGCAGGTGTTCGCGACCATCGACGAGCTGGAGACGGCCCGTTTCGAGACCTCGATCAGCACCTGGTACCGGGAGCGCATGGCCTGGTTCGCCGGGCCGGCCCTGGGCCTGGTCCTGCTGGAATTCCTGCTGGCAGCCACCTGGCTGAGGAGGTTGCCGTGACGTCCGCCCGCCGTCCGATCACCGAGGGGAGGTGTCCTTCTTGAGATTCGCCCAGGAGGTCTGGCTCTACGTGATTCCCCTGCTGCCCCTGCTCTGGCTGCTGCTGCGGTCGGGGGACCGCAGGGCGCGGAGGCGCCGCACCCGGCTGCTCGGGGAGCAGGCTCCCGCCCACGTCGAAGGGGACAACAGGCGTCTGCGATCCTGGGACAGGTTCCTGCTCATCGGCGGGATCTTCTGGCTGCTGCTCGCCCTCGCCCGGCCCCAGTGGGGAGCCAGCGAGGTCACCGTCACCCAGCGGGGATCCGACGTCGTCGTCGCCCTGGACATCTCCAATTCCATGCTCGCCGAGGACGTGGTCCCCAACCGGATGGAGCGGGCCAAGGCCGAACTCGGAGCCTTCCTGGACCGGCTCCAGGACAGCCGGATCGGTCTGGTGTTCTTCGCCGGATCCGCCTTCGTCCAGTGCCCCTTGACCCTGGATTACGGCACGGCGCAGATCTTCCTGAACATGGCGGACCCCGACATGCTCTCCGAGCAGGGCACGGCCATCGCCTCGGCGCTCGATGCGGCCAGGGAACTGCTGGCCAAGGGCAAGGAGGGGGGACCCTCGGGTTCCTTCCAGGCGGTCCTGCTGGTCACCGACGGCGAGGACCTCGAGGGGGACTGGGAGGCCAGCGCGCAGGCCTGCATCGACGCCGGCATCCGGATCATCCCGGTCGGCGTGGGAGACGAGGCCGGAGGGCTCATCCCCGTCACCGACAACCAGGGCCGTTCGGCGGGGTTCATGAAGGACGCCGAAGGAAGCGTCGTTCTCAGCAGGCTGGACATGGCCTCGCTGGATCGGATGGCTGCCCTGGGCGGCGGGTCGCCGTTCCGGATCGGAGTCGACGGGTTGGCGGGCGACCGCCTCTTCGTCGAACTCGAGCGTCTGGGCAAGAGGGACTTCGAGGACCGGCGCATCTCCGCCTATCAGGAGCGCTACTTGATTCCCTTGCTGCTGGCCTTCGCCAGCCTCGGGCTGCGCCTGGTCCTGAGGCCGCGGAGGCGGCCGGACCATGGCGGCGCCCTGCCCGCAGCCTTCCTGCTGGCGGTGGCGGCCGGTCTCGCCGCGGGTTCCGGCCTTCCGGGCACGGCCGCGGCCGGGGTCGTCACCCCGGAATCCCAGGCCATGGCCTGGGGCCGCGACCTCTACGATCAGGGTGATTATCAAGGGGCCCTGACCGAGTTCGGCAGCGCCCTGGTCCTCGATCCGGAAGACCCCCTGGTCAGCCTGGCCATGGGCGAAACCCTGCACCGTCTCGAACAGTACCAGGAGGCGATCCGGGAGTTCGAGCGGTCGCTGAGCCTCACCGAAGATCCCGAGTTGAGGGCCGAGGCTCTCTACAACGCCGGGACCTCGCTCCTGGGGGCCGGAGATCCCGAGGCCGCCGCAGCCAAGCTCCGCGAATCGCTGGCCCTGGATCCGGAACAGACCGACGCTCTTTTCAATCTCGAACTGGCCCTGAAAATGATGCAGGAACAGCAGCAACAGCAGCAGGACCAGGGCCAGGACGACCAGCAGCAGCAGGAAGAGCAGCAGGAGGACCAGGAGCAGCAGAACCAGGACCAGGGAGAACAGGACCGGGAGGACCGGCAGGAGCAGGAACAGCAGCAGCAGGAACAGCAGCAACAGGAGCAGCAGCAGGAGCAACAGCAGCAGGAACAACAACAGGAACAACAACAGGAACAACAACAGGAGGAGCAGCAACAGGAATCCCCGCCGCAGGACCAGGATTCCGAGCAGGAACAGGAGGCCGATCCGGAGCAGTTGACGAAGGATCAGGCCATGCAGATCCTCAACGCCCTCGATCGGGACGAGGAGGAGCTCAAGCGCTCCGTCCAGCAGCGCCTCAAGGGCGGCAAGCCCAAGAGCGGGAAACGATGGTGAGAAGGATGGTCGGCAACCGCGAACCGCAACGATTCATGGTCGGCCTGATGAGTCTGGTCGCCCTGGCGCTGGCGGCCCTGTCCGGACCGGGATCGGCGCGGGCGTTCACCTGCTCGGCGGCCGTCGATCGCACCACCGTCGCCGTCGGGGGCGTGGTCGTCCTGACGGTCAAGGCCGAGGGGGATGTCGGCTGGTCGGCGGAATTCGACCTGGAGGCACCCTCCGGCGTTCGGCTGGCCAGCGGCGGCACCAACCAGAGCATGACCATGGTCAACGGGCGGACCCAGACGTCCGTCAGCCGGACCTACTATCTGACCGTCGTCGGGGACGCCGATTTCACCATTCCCCCGGTTCTCATCGTTTCGGGCCGGGACGAGTGCCGGACCGAGGCCATTCCCATCAAGGTGGACGCCGGATCGGGAGGCGGGGTTCCTCCGGCAGATTCCGGCAACCGCGTTCCCCGTCCAGGCGGTCCGGGGACTCCGGCCTCGAGGAAGGGACCAGGCGGGGCGATCCGGTCGGGGTCGCCGGGCGATGATGTCTTCATCACTCTCGAGGCGGACAGGAACGAGGCCCATGTCGGTCAGCAGATCATCCTGACCTTCCGGTACTGGTGGCGGGTCAGGCCCTGGAACAACCCCGGGTTCACCGAACCCCGGACCGAGGGGTTCTGGAGGGAGGACCTGGGCACCGAGCGCAACTTCCGCGAAGTGGTGCAGGGCCTCTCCTACAACGTGACCCAGAAGCGATACGCCCTCTTCCCCACCCGGACGGGAGACCTCGTCATCGAGCCTGCCGTCCTGACCTTCCAGGAGGACGTCTTCGACCGGTTCTTCAGCTCCCGCCAGCAGCAACGGGGTCCGCGCGTGCTCCGGACCGATTCCCTGGTCATTCGGGTTTCGGACCTGCCCGGCCCCGTTCCCGAGGGGTTCAGCGGCATCGTGGCGAGCCGTCTCGATCTGGAAGGTACCCTGGACAAGGAGGCGGCGGTCCAGGGGGAACCCATCGGATTGAAGGTCCAGCTGGTCTCCGACGGATTCCTCAAGGGGTTCCCGGGGCTCAAGGTCGAGGGCCCGCCCGGCAGCAGGATCCACGATGCAGCCGAGCATTTCGAGACCTCGATCCAGGATTCGCGGCTGCTGGGAAAAGTGGTCACCGAAAAGGTCATCGTCCCGTCGGTTGCCGACAGCCTGGTCATACCTCCGGTCGAGGTGGTGTGGTTCGACACCAAGGCCGGCGCCTTCCGGACCGCCGTGGCGGCGTTCGATCCGCTCCCTGTGGAGCCGGGTGACGACTCCATTCGCGGCGCCGAGAGTTCGGGCTTCCTGCGCAGCGAGATCGCCCGCCTCGGGGAGGATCTCGCCTTCATCCACCCCGTGCCTCGCGACCTGTCCACCTCCGGAGCGGCCTTCACCGGCGGTCCTCTGTGGTGGATCCTGCTCCTGGCGCCGCTCGGTCTGCTCGGGGGCTGGCGACTGGTCCTGGAGAAATCCGCCCGGGAACTGCGGGATCCGGCCGGACTGCGCCGGCGTCGGGCCCTGGAGAAGGCCCTGGGCGAGGTGAAAGCCGGCGCCGAGGAGAGTGATCCCGCATTGGCCGGTGCTGCCCTGGCCAGGGCTCTCTGCGGCTACGTGGCCGATTGCCTCGACCTGCCTTCCGCGGCCGTGGACGGCAAGACGGTCGCCGCCTACGCCAGGGATCACGGGCATCAGGCGGAGGGCGAGGCGCTCCAGGAGATTCTCGCGGTGTGCGATGCGGCCCGCTTCGGCGGGGGGAAGGGGGCGGCCCTCTCCGGACTGTCCGAGGATCTCGTCCGGATTCTCCGGACCCTGGATGCCGCAGGTGGCAAGGGGAAGGCCCGGCGCGTCCCAGGCGCTGCGGGTGCGGCTCTCTTGATCCTGGGCGGAATCCTGTGCCTCTTCCCCGGACAGGGGCGGGTCTGGGCCCAGCCCAGGCCCGGCAGCGATCCCGTCCGCCTGCTCGCCGAGGGCAACCAGGCCTACACCGAGGGCGCGGTGGACCGCGCCCTGGATCTCTATCTCCAGGCCCGGGACCTCGGGGTGGACGATCCGGTCCTCCACTACAACCTGGGGAACGCCTTCGCGCGTTCCGGTCAGCTGGGCAAGGCGGTCGCCAGCTATCTGAGGGCCGAAAAGCTCGCCCCCGGGGATGGCGACATCCAGGCGAACCTCGCCTGGGTCCGGCGGCACATCCAGGATCTGGAACTCAACGAGGGGGAACTGCCGCTGTTCATCGCCCAGATCGCGGGCATGGTCCGGTCGCTCACGGCCGACCAGTGGGGGACGGCTGTCCTGGTCCTGGTCTGGATCCTGGCGGCTCTGGTCGGCTGGTCGTGGTATGCAGGGGGAGTGACCGACGGCTTGCGCCGGATCATGCTGGTCGTTCTGGCTGTCCTGGCCCTGGCCTCGGCGGCCACCGGCTGGCGCTTCTACCAGGACGAGGTGAGGGCTCTCGGCGTGGTCACTGCAGCCGAGGCCTCGGTCCGCTCGGGTCCGGCGCCCACCTTCCCGGTCCTCTTCGAGGTCCACGACGGATTGACGGTGAACTTCGAGGGTGAACGGGAGGGATGGGTCCGCGTCAGCCTGGGCGGGGAATGGGTGGGCTGGCTCCCGGCCGAAAGCGTCGAGGCGGTCGACCTCCGCTGAACCGGACACATCCAGCCCGATGCGAGTCCTCGGGTCGGCAGGTTCCGGGCTGGACCGCAGGGTTCAGGGCCGGAAGACCGCTTCGGTCGTGGGGGTTTCCCGCACGGCGACCTCGTCGAGCAGGGGGAGGACCGGCTTCAACTCCCGGTAGATCCAGCCGGCCAGGACCTCCGCTGTGGGATTCTCCAGCCCCTCGATTTCATTCAGGCAGTGGTGGTCCAGCTTCTTGAGCAGGGGTGCGAAGGCCGCCTTGATCTCCCCGTAATCCAGAACCCAGCCCATGGCGTGGTCCACCGGGCCCTCGACGGCGAGGGTCACCCCGTAGGTGTGACCGTGCAGACGCTTGCACTTGTGCCCCTCGGGCACGTTGGGCAGCCAGTGGGCGGCATCGAAGGTGAAGGATTTCGTGATCCGCAAAACGATCTCCATCCCCGGTTATTGGTCCGGCAGTTGCATGGCATGGCCATGATAAGCCCAAGATCGCGCCTGGCGCAACCTGGGGACGGTTCGCGGGGAAATAACCGTCAACCGATCGTGCATTCTGCCGATGCAAGGGGAGCGTCCCCCTGCAATCGGAAAGCCGCCGGCCGCAGGACCGGCCCAGATCCGAGAGGAAAGCCTTGGCCACCAGCACCCCGGAGCTTCAGGACATCCTGACGACCCTGGATCGTCTCCAGACCCGTGTCCGGGAACTGACCGACACTCCGGCCGTTCCGGCGGCGCCGGGCCCGGAGCAGGCGGCCGCCCCCCAGGCTGTTCCGGCCGGCGATCTGGAGCTCATGGCCCGGTTGAGCCAGGGCATGACCGAGCTGACCCACCTCCAGAGCACCAAGGAAATCCCGGGGTTCTTCGTCAAGTTCGTCCGGGAAAACGGGCTGCGGCTTCTGCTGCTCAAGCGCTGGACCAGCGGGCTCCAGGTCTACGTCGAGGAGGGGCTCAACCTCCCGGAGGAGGCCAGACGGAAGCGGCCGGACGGCCGGGCGCCCATTCCCGTCTCGAAGACGGACATCTTCGCCGCGGTCGGGGAGGAGATCAACGTCTACTCGGGTCCCGTCCCCACGAAGAACTTCCCCCTGGACCTGACCCTGTTGCTGGGCAGGAACAGCCGGGAACGCCAGATCATCATCCTCCCCCTGCACAGCCAGAACCACTGGAACACGTTCCTCTATCTCGACGCCGGGGACGATCAGGCCGCCGAGTTCGCCGTGGCCGAGACCCTGGCCCGCTACGCCCTGGCGCGCATGTGCCTGCTGGCCAAGGGGGAGAAGGTCCGCCAGGGCCGGGTGGCGTCCCTGCGGAGGGAGGAACTGGCCCGACGCCGCGAGCGCGAGCGGGACCGCGAACGGCCCCCTGCCGGGCCCAGCGATCACGGCAACGAGCCTCCATCCTGCGACGTCGCCGGGGAACCCGATCCCGAGGCGACGGGGAACATGGGGGAGGGCCTGACGTTCGTCCGCCCGCCGAAGGTGACTCCGCCGGCGGGATCGACCTGGGAGCCGGATCCCTTCCGGGAGATCCCTCCCCGCCAGGCGACGCACCGGCCGGCGTCCGTTCCGGAGACGGAGGCGGAAACGGGGACCCAGGACGTCCCGGTCCAGACCGGCGGACGCATGGCCTGCGCCGCCGAGACCGGGACCGAGGATTCCCTTTCCACCGCTGCCCTGCCCGAGACTCCCCAGTGGGATCCGCTGGGTCCTGGCGGCAAGCCGCTGACCCCGCACGACGTCCTGAGACAGAGCGGCGAACTGCCCGCCCTGCCCAAGGCCGCCTGCCACATCATGGCGGTCATCGAGGACCCGAAGACCACGGCCACGAGCCTGGAAAAGGCCCTGGCCATGGATCAGGCCCTCACGGCCAAGGTCCTGCGCATCGCCAACAGCCCGTTCTACGGGGCGGTCCGGGAGATCAAGACCGTCAGCGAGGCCATCGTGCGGCTGGGTTTCGTGGCCATCCGCAACTGGACCCTGGTGACGGCGGCGAGGTCGGTGTTCCTGGCCCCCGGCGCCGGCATCCTGTACCGGAAGATCTGGAAGCAATCGGTGCTGTCGGCCATGGCAGGTCAGCTGGTCGCCCAGGCCGCAGGGCGCATGGACGCGGACAGCGTGTTCATCGGCGGGCTCATGCAGAACATCGGGCAGCTGGTCCTGGCGCGCAACCACCCGGAGCTCTTCCAGGAGATCCTGATGGAATCCACCAACACGCGCCAGCCCTACCACTCCATCGAGCGGCGTATCCTCGGCTTCGATCACGGCGAACTGGGGGCTCTGCTGATCCGGGAATGGAATCTCAGCCAGGAACTCGAGGATGCGGTGCTCTGGCACCACCGGTTCGAGCATCCGGACGCCCGGAACGCCCGGGTCGCGGCGATGATCGCCCTGGGGGAGGAAGTGGCCTGGTGCAGCGGGGCGGAAGAGGGCGAGGCCGCGAAGTCGGGTCCGGGCCAGGAGGCCGAGCTGGAGGAACCCAGCGCGGCGGCACGGTTCCTGGGCTTCGGTCCGGGGACCATCGCCAAGCTGCGCCGCCAGGCGGCCGAACTGACCATCGATCCCCACTTCTTCAACTGAGGGCGGGTCCGTCCCGGACCGCTGTCAGCCGTCCCGGGCGACCGCCTGCGCGCCCGGTCCGGCCGTCTCCTCGTGGGGCGGTTCGAAGTGCTGTCGGCAACGGGCCTCGTAGATCTCCGAGGCGCCGACGACGATCTGGTCCTTGGACGCGGTCAGGCGCTGCGTGAAGTTCGCCGGATCCCCGCAGGTCATGCAGATGGCCAGCTGCTTGGTCACGTATTCCGCGCTGCACATCAGGGCGGGCATTGGGCCGAAGGGCTTGCCCCGGTAATCCATGTCGAGTCCCGCCACGATCACGCGCTTGCCCAGGTTGGCCAGCTTGTTGGCCACCTCGACCAGGTCCTGGGTGAAGAACTGGCCCTCGTCGATGGCGACCAGTTCGGTGCGGTCGTCCACCATCTCCAGGATGTCGGTCACCACGGTCACGGCGAGGCCGGGCAGCTTCTGCTGGCTGTGCGAGACGATGTCGGTGGCGTCGTAGCGGGCGTCGATGCCGTGCTTGAAGATCTGGACCCGGCGGCGGGCGATCTGGGCGCGGCGAATGCGCTTGATCAGTTCCTCGCTCTTGCCGCTGAACATGGGACCGCAGATCACCTCGATCCAGCCGCCCTTGCCGTTGAAAATATGCATGGCGTCCCCATTCCTGGTTTTATCTGCACGGGAATCTAATTTATCCTAACATGCCCGCAGCGCCAGGAGCCAGTGCAACCTGGTCCGGATCCCTGCCGGCAGACCCCATCCTCGAGGAGATGCCCGGATGACCATGTGGACCCAGGATGATTTCCGCCGCCTCTGCCCAGGCGGGCTGATCGGCATGATCCACCTCCGGGCCCTGCCCGGATCCCCGGCCTGGGGAGGATCCCTGGCCGCGGTCGGGGAGGCGGCCCTGGCCGACGCCGACAACCTCGTCGCCGGCGGCGCCGGAGCCCTGATGCTGGAAAACTACCACGACGTGCCCTTCTACCCCGACGGGGTGCCGCCGGTCACCATCGCCGCCATGACCGAGCTCGCCGGCGCGGTCCGGCGGCGCCATCCCGGCGTTTCCCTGGGGATCAACGTCCTGCGCAACGACGCCGGGGCCGCCCTCGCGGTGGCCGCCGTCACCGGGGCCCGGTTCATCAGGGTGAACGTTCACGTCGGGGCCGCCGCAACCGATCAGGGTCCCCTGACCGGCGCCGCCTGGCGGACCCTGCGCCTGCGCCGGGAGCTGGGCGCCGACGTGGGAATTCTGGCCGACGTGCGGGTCAAGCACGCCCGGCCGCTGGTGGAGCGGCCCCTGGCCGAGGAGGCCCAGGATCTGCGCCTGCGCGGGCTCGCGGACGCGGTCATCGTGACCGGGGCCGCCACCGGCAGCGGAACCGATCCGGCCGAGGTCGCCGCCGTCCGGGCCGCCCTGCCCGGTTGCCCGGTCCTGGTCGGCAGCGGGGTGACGGCCCTCTCGGTCGGCCGCTTCGTCCCGGCGGCCGACGGCTTCATCGTGGGGTCGTCCCTCAAGGAGGAAACCGCCGCGGCCGGCTCCGTGATTTCAAGGGACCTGACCCGACGACTCGTCAACGCCCTGGCGCAAGCCCGGGGCGGGAAAGGCGCAGCATGAACATCCTGGTCACCGGGGGAGCGGGATTCATCGGCTCCAACTTCATCCGCCTCCTGCTCGAGGGCTCGGACGACGTCGTGGTCAACTTCGACCTGCTGACCTATGCGGGCAATCTCGGCAATCTCGCAGGCTGCGAGGACGATCCCCGCTACCGTTTCATCCGGGGGGACGTCCGGGACCGGTCCCAGGTCCGGGCCGCCCTGACCGGCCACCGGATCGAGGCGGTGGTCCACTTCGCGGCCGAGAGCCACGTGGACCGCTCGGTGGAAGGCCCCGAGGTCTTCGTCACCACCAACGTCCTGGGAACGGAGATCCTGCTCGAGGAATCCCGGGCGGCAGGCGTCGGGCGGTTCGTCATGGTCTCCACCGACGAGGTCTACGGTTCCCTGGGACCCGAGGGGGCCTTCACCGAGAGCACACCGCTCGCACCCAACTCCCCCTACTCGGCCAGCAAGGCGGCGGCCGATCTGCTCTGCCGGGCGTTCTTCAAGACCTTCGATTTTCCGGTCCTGATCACCCGCTGCAGCAACAACTACGGGCCCTATCAGTTTCCCGAGAAGCTTATTCCCCTGATGATCGCCAACGCCCTGGAGGATAAGCCCCTGCCCGTCTACGGCGACGGGCAGAACGTCCGGGACTGGCTCCACGTCCGCGACCACTGCCGGGCGGTGGACCTGGTGCTGCGGCGGGGCACCCCCGGCGGGATCTACAACATCGGCGGCTGCAACGAGCTGAAGAACCTGGACCTGGTGCGGCTGCTGGTCGACCGGCTCGGCAAGAGCCGGGACCTGATCACCTTCGTGTCCGACCGCCCCGGCCACGACCGCCGTTACGCCATCGACGCCGGGAAGATCATGGCCGAACTCGGCTGGGCGCCCACCGTGACCTTCGCCGAAGGACTGTCCGGGACGATCGAATGGTACCTCGCCAACGGAGCCTGGCTGGAGCAGGTCCGCAGCGGCCTTTACACCGCCTATTACGAGCGCCTCTACGGAGCCGGGGGCCGGTACGGGCGGGAGGAGGACCGGGCGTGATCCGGGTGCGGGAATGCCGGCTGCCGGACGGACGGATCTTCGAGGTGGGGGAGGACGCTGCCGACCGCATCCTCTGCGGAGTCGTCGTCATGCAGGACGTCCGGGTGGACGGTTCAGAAGGCGCCGCCGAGGAGACGGCGGCCCTGGCGCCCGGACTGCGCGATCGGTACCGCGGCCTGCAACCGTCGGAGATCCCCGCCCTGGCGCCGGCCCGGGCCCTCTACAAGGCCTTCGGCATGGATCCTTCGCGCCATCGGCCCAGCAGCGAGGCCCTGCTTCGCCGCGTGCTCAAGGGGGACGACCTGTACCGGATCAACAGCGCCGTGGACTCCTGCAACCTGGCCTCGCTCTCCTTCGTGCTGCCCATCGGCATGTACGATCTGGACAGGGTGAAAGGGGACGTGGTCCTGAGGGTGGGCGCGGACGGGGAATCCTATCCCGGAATCCGCAAGGGCCCGGTCAACCTGGGCGGGCGCATCGGTCTGTTCGACGCCCAGGGGCCCTTCGGGTCGCCCACCAGCGATTCGGCCCGGACCAGCGTCGGGGAGGACACCCGCGCCGTCCTGGCGGTGATCATGGCCGATGGGGGATTCGATCCCGCCGCCATGGCCGCCCACACCGATCGGTTCGGCGAGGTTTTCGCCGTGCATTGCGGCGCCCGGCCCGTTTTTTCAGCTGTCCTGCCCCGAGGAGGGACACCGTGACGATCCGTTTCCTCCCGGTCTTCCTGGTGACCGCCCTGCTCTTGATCCGGCCCGGTCCGGGCGCTCTGGCCGCCTCCGACCCGCTGGAGACGATCAGGATCCTGACCCGACCGGAGCTCGCCGGCCGGGGCGCCGGCTCCGCCGGAGGACGCGTCGCCGCCGATTCGGTGGCGTCCTGGATGTCCGCCGCCGGCCTGCGGCCCGCCTTCGCCGGGGGCTGGTACCAGGAGTTCCCCCTGCAGGGCGAGGGCTGGGCCGGCCAGCGACTGGCTGGCGCCACCGGACGCAACGTCGCCGGCGTTCTGCCTGGTGAGGGGGACCTCGCCGGACGGTTCATCGTCATCGGCGCCCATTTCGACCACCTGGGGCTGGTCGATCCCGCGGGCGCAACGGGCCTGCCGGGCCCGGAGGACTACTATCCCGGAGCGAACGACAACGCCGCAGGGGTGGCGGTGCTGCGCACCCTGATGGATGCGGCCCGCAGCCACGGCAATGGAGGCCAGGGCAGGCGCGGCGTCCTCTTCGCCGCCTTCGATGCCGAAGAGGTGGGTCTGCAGGGCTCTGCGGCCATGGTCCGCGACATGCCGGTGCCACTGGACAGCATCGACGCCATGATCAACCTGGACACCATCGGCCGGCTCACCGACCGGAAGCTCTACGTCAGCGGCGTGGGAACGGCCGCCGGCCTGGAGAGTCTGGTCCGGGCCGCGAACACCGGCGGACTGACGCTGTCCCTTGCCCGGGGGGGCTGGTCCGGCAGCGACCACATGACCTTCAACACGCGGGAGGTCCCCGTCCTCTTCGTCTTCGGAGGCCCGTATCCCGAGTACAATCGACCCGCCGATACCTGGGAGACCATCGATCCGGGCTCCGTCGCCGCGGTCACGGCCTACACGGACCGGTTGCTGGCGTCCCTGCGCACCGTTCCCGGACCCCTCGTGTGGGTGATGGTGGCCGAGAAGAACCTCAGGGACGACGGAGAGATCGCCGCTGGGTCCAACCGCGCCACCTGGCTGGGCACCCTGCCGGACTTCACCGAGGAGGTCCGGGGGTATCTCCTGGCCGGCGTGTTCGACGGCAGTCCCGCCGCCCGTTGCGGTCTGGAGAAGGGGGATCTGCTGGTGCGCATGGGATCCCATCCGGTCGCCGACCTGGCGACCTTCACCACGGCCCTGCGCGCCCATGACCCTGGCGATCTGGTGGAACTGGAAGTCGTGCGCCGGGGGCAGACACTGAACTTCACGGTCGTTCTGGGTGATCGCGCCGATCGGGAGTGAACTGGGGGCAGCGGTGATCCACCGAACCGTCTCCCGGTTCGACGTGGACGAAGACCCGGGCCACCTGGGGAACCCCCATCCTCACCTCGTCCTCGACCCGGTGGGCGATGTCGTGCGCCGTCTCGATGGTGTGGTGGGGGTGGATGGCGATCCGCAGATCGGCCAGGTACCATGATCCCCGCTGGCGAACCTTCAGATCCCTGACTTCCTGGACGCATTCGACCCCGCCGGCCGCCTTGGCGATGGCATCCACCAGGGCCTCATCGGGCATGGTGTCCAGCAGGACCATCACGTTCTCCCGCAGCAGATCCCAGCCCATCTTCGTGATGAACAGGGCGATCACCAGGGCGGCGATGCTGTCGAGGATGGGCCACCCCACGATCGCACCCCCGATCCCCACGGCGGCGGCCAGGGAACTGACCGCGTCGCTGCGATGCATGGCGCCGTTGGCCAGCAGGGCGGGGCTGTGGTGCCGGCGGCCGACCAGGATCGTGTACCGCGCCATGACCTCCTTGGCCGCCACCGAGACCAGTGAGGCCCACAGGGCCGCCAGGTCGGGAGCGACGTGTCGGCCCGCGAGGACGTCGGTCACGGCGCTGCGTCCGATGAAGAAGGCGGTCAGGAGCATGAATGCGGCCACCAGGATGGCGCCGAGGGTCTCGAAGCTGTGGTGGCCGTAGGGATGGTTGGCGTCGGGGGGACGGTTGGCGGCCTTGAGCGCCAGCAGGATTCCGATGTCGCTCAGCACGTCGGCGATGCTGTGGAAGGCGTCGGCGACCAGGGCGGTGGAACCTGCGATCAGGCCGACGACGAGCTTGCCGGCCGACAGGACCACGTTGCCCGCCAACCCGATGACGGTGCAGCCGAAGGGCCGGAATATCCAGGCCCGTTTCGCCTCATGGGTCGTGCTCATATCAGCGCCGCAGCTTCACTTCCCTCAATCGGCATCGCGGTCCGGGTCGCCGGGATACATGGCGTCGATGACCTTCGCGTACTTCTTGGCGATGGCGAACCGCTTGACCTTCATGGTGGGGGTGAGCTCTCCGTCCTCGAGGGAGAACTCCCGGTCCAGCAGGCTGAACTTCTTGATCTGGCTGAAGCCGGGGAGGTTGCGGTTCTGCTCCTGGACGACGTCATCGAACAGCTTGATCACCTCGGGATGGCGGATGAGGTCGGCGTCCCCGCTCAGGTCGATTCCCCGGGACGATGTGTGGTCGCGCAGGGTCGTGAAATCGGGAACGATGAGCGCGGAAAGAAACTGCCGGCGATCGCCGATGATGACCGCCTGGGACACGTACCGGTTGGCGACGAAGGCGTTCTCGATGGGTTGCGGCGCGATGTTCTTGCCGCCGGCGGTGACGATCAGGTCCTTCTTGCGGTCGGTGATGAACAGGTAGCCGTCCCCGTCCAGGTGGCCGATGTCCCCGGTGGCGAGCCAGCCGTCCGGGGCGAGCACTTCCCGGGTGGCGGCTTCGTTCTTGTAGTAGCCGAGCATGACCTGGGGCCCGCGGGCGAGGATCTCGCCGTCCTCGGCGATCCGGATCTCCGTGTCGGAGATGGCCCTGCCGACGCTGCCGAACCGCTGGGCGCCGAAGTTGTTGCAGGTGAGCACGGGCGAGGTCTCGGTCAGGCCGTAGCCCTCGAGGATGGTCAGGCCGGCGCCGTTGAAGAACTTGTTGATCCGGTCGTTCAGCGGGGCGCCCCCGGAGACCATGAACCGCACCCGCCCGCCGAGCTTCGCCCTCAGCTTCTTGAAGACGAGGGCGTCGGCCAACTTGTACTGGAAGGCCTCCCAGCCGCCGAGGGAACGGCCGGCCGCCCTGGCCTCGGCGGCGGCGATGCCCAGCCGGCGCGCCCAGAAGAAGATGTTCTTCTTGGGGAATCCGGCGGCCATGGCGGTGGCGATGGCCTTGGCATAGATTTTCTCGTACAGCCTGGGCACGCTGATCAGGATGCTGGGCTTGACGTCCATGATGTCCACCGGGACGGTGTCCATGCGCTCGGCGTAGGCGATGCCGACGCCAGCGCTGAGCGTGCTGTAGAACCCCGCCATCCTTTCCAGGACGTGGCTCAGGGGCAGGAAGGAGAGGCAGCGGTCGTCGGGCAGGAACTCGATGATGCTGCGGATGGACAGGACGTTCGACACGAAATTCCAGTGGCTCAGCACGACCCCCTTGGGATTGCCCGTCGTCCCCGAGGTGTAGATGATGCTGCAGGGGCTGTCCTTGTCCACGTGCTCGCATTCGTCCGAGGGAGCGGGCGGGTTCTGGTCGAGAAGGTTCTGGCCGATCTGCAGAAGCTTGGCGAAGGTCATCATGTCGGGCAGGGCGGTGGACTCGAACGAGATCACCTCGCGCAGGAAGGGAAGGTTCGGCCTCAGGGAGTGGATCTTGCGGGCCTGCTCCTCGGTGCTGACGAAGATGGCCGCGGGTTCGGCGTCCTTGAGGATGTACTCGATGGTGTCCGGCATCAGGGTCGGGTAGATCGGCACGGTGATCCCGCCTGCGCACTGGCTGCCCAGATCCGCCAGCGCCCATTCCAGGCGGTTCTCCGAGAGCAGTGCGACCCGGTCTCCGACCTTCAGGCCCAGGGACTTCAGGCCCATCCTCAGGGCCTTGACCCGGCGGAGGGCCTCCTCGCTGGAGACGTCCACGAACTGGCCGCCCTGGTCCCGGTAGGAGAAACAGTCCGGCCGGGGAAATTCCCGGACGGCGGCCAGGAACAATTCGGGGATGGTCTGGATGGACATGGGAATCTCCGCGGTCTGGGGTTGGCGGCGGCCGTCGGGGTGGTCGGCGCGGCGAGGGCGGTCGCCGGGCTGACCAGCTTTGCTTTCCCGAGGATCGAATGCCCGCCATGCTTACCCGGCCGGGCCGGTTTTGTCAATCACCCATGAGAGGACGGGGAATGTCCGGATCCGACCCCAAAGGCAGGGTGAGCCCTGCCAAGGGCCTCGACGTCCCGGCCCTGCGCCGTGATCTCCTGGACTGGTTCGACCGCAGCGGCAGGGACCTGCCGTGGCGACGGAGGCGCACGCCCTACCGCACCTGGATCTCCGAGATCATGCTCCAGCAGACCACCGTCGCCGCGGTGCAGCCCTATTTCCAGGCGTTCCTCGAGCGGTTTCCCGATCCCGCGGCCCTGGCCGCCGCGTCGGAGGACGAGGTCCTCGCCCTGTGGTCCGGCCTGGGATACTACCGCCGCGCCCGTCTGCTCCACCAGGCCGCAGGTGTCGTGGTCCGGGAGCGCGGCGGAGCGCTGCCCGATTCCGCCGAGGAGTGGGCGAGCCTGCCCGGAATCGGGGACTACGCCGCCGGCGCGATCGCCAGCATGGCCCTTGGCGAACGGGTCCCTGCGGTGGATGCCAACGCCCGGAGGGTCCTGTTGCGCTGGGTCTGCGCCGGGCCCCTCGAGGCGGACGGGATCTCCCCGCGGGAACTGCGGGCCCTGGCGGAGGAGCTCGTGGATGAGGGGCGCCCGGGGGATTGGAACGAGGCGATCATGGATCTGGGGGCCACGGTCTGCGCCGCCCGCATTCCGCGATGCAGGGAATGCCCGGTTCTCGGCCACTGCCGCGCCGGCCTGGGCGGCCGGGCGGAACAGGTGCCGGCGGCCATGCCCAGGCCGGGCACCGTCCGGATCATGCTGGCCGCCCTTGTCATCAGAGCCGGGGACGCCGTCCTGCTCGTTCCCTCCGGGGCGCCCCGGGTCGGGCTGGCTCCGCGAGGAGCCGAGGTCTTCCGCTCCGATTTCAGCAGTCTGAACCGGGGGTGCTGGGGACCACCGACCACTGACTGGTTCAGGGAGGATGAAACGGTCGCCTGGGACCCCGCCCAGGTGTGGGGACCCTACCTCGCCTCCCTCGGGTTGCCCTCCCTCACGGCCGGGTCCTTCTTGGCCGCGGGAACGGTGACGCACACCATCACGCGGCATCGATTGGGGATCAGGGTCTTCGCCCTGGACCTGCCCACCGGTGGGGGTGGCGACCCGGAATTCATAAAAAAAGACTTAACAGGTGCTATATTTCCGGTATACCCTGAGGGTCGGGGTCAACGGGCCATCGGCCAGGGGGATCCGGTCACGCCGCCCCTCTCCCGGATGGCGACCAAGATCCTGGCCTGCGGAATAAAGGCGGGAGGTTGACATTTGTTTCCAGCATACCATTTTTCAACAAGGTACACGCCACGAACCCTCCTCGACCATTAGGGGTAACGCGCCATGATGCAAATCACCAGGCAGACCGAATACGCCATCCGCGGTCTTCAGGAACTGGCCCGCAGGGAACAGGACGCCCCGGTCCAGTTGAAGGTCATCGCGGGATCCTGCGAGGTTTCGGAGGCTTTTCTGGCCAAGATCTTCCAGATGCTGGCCCAGGCGGGCATCGTCAAGTCCCACCGGGGGGTCAAGGGCGGTTTCAGCCTCGCCAAGCCTGCGGCCGAGATCACCTTGAGGGAGATCGTGGAAGTCTGCGAAGGCGGCATCGCCCTCAATCACTGCCTGCGGAAGGTCGACCCCTGCAAGGACGCGGACACCTGCCAGGTGGCCGAAGTCTGGAAAAGGGCCCAGACCGCCCTGGTGGGCGCCCTGGACCAGACCAATCTGGCCGACGTCATCTGACGATCCTGTTCGCTGGAATTCCGGAGCCCTCCCCTGAGCCGGGGAGGGTTTTTTTTACTTGCCTGGGCCCGCAGTCAATCGCCTGCGCCTGAGCTGTCCGCAGGCGGCGGCGATGTCCTGGCCGCCACTGGCCCGGATGAAGGTGTCCACGCCCGCATCCTTGAGGATGGACTGGAAGGCCAGGATCTTCTGGAACGGCGGTGAGGCGAGCTTGTCGTCGTCCAGGGGGTTCAAGGGGATCAGGTTGACCTTGAAGGGGCGGCCGGCGACGAGGGCCGCGATGCGGCGGGCCTGTTCCGGTTCGTCGGTCCTGCCCTCGATCATGACCCAGGCGATGGTCGTCCGGCGCCGCACCCGGGCGGCGTATTCCGCAGCCAGGTCCGCAGCTCGGGCCAAAGTCGTCCGACCGGGCACGGGCATGATGCGCCGGCGTTCCTGGTCGTCGCTGCCCCCGATGCTCAGGGTCAAACCGACCTGCAGGTCCGATCCCAGCAGCATCTCCAGACCCTCTTCGGGTCCGCTGGTCGAGATCCGGATGCGTCTCCGGGAAATTCCGAGCCCCGCCTCGTGCTGCATGATCAGGATGCTCCGTTCCACCGCCGGGAAGTTGTCCAGGGGTTCGCCCATGCCCATGAACACGACGTTGGGTTGCCGGTCGCCCATGCCGGCCATCGGTTCATCCTGGAGATCCGCGAGGAGATGGAGGACCTGCTGGACGATCTCCCCAGGTTCGAGATTCCGCACCAGACCGCCGCGGGCGGTGGCGCAGAACCGGCAGGCCATGGCGCAGCCGACCTGGGACGAGATGCAGAAGGTCGTGTGGTCGTTCATGGGTATGATCACGCTCTCGACCGTGGCGCCGTCCCGCAGGGTGAACAGGAACTTGCGCGTCCCGTCCCGGGAGACCTGCCGTTCCGTGGGAACCAGCCCCCATAGATCGTACTTTTCGGCCAGGGCGTGGCGGAGGGGACCCGGAACGTTGGACATGGCCGCCCAGTCCCGGACGGGATGGCGATGGAGCCAGTCCCGGACCTGGCGGCCACGCCAGGCCGGCTGCCCGACGGCGGCGACCGCGTCTTCCAGTTCCTCGGGAACAAGGGAATGCAGCAGCGGTTTCAACACGTTCGACTCTCCACGGCTCCGGGGGCCATTCTTGACACCCCCGTCCGGTCAAGTGCATCCTGTGGTCCGGGACGGGATCAGCCCACAATGTCACGGCGGGAGTCGCCCGCGGCAAGACCGGTTTTCGTCCGCCACCAAGAGGGGCCAGCGTGAAGAGAATTCTCATCGTCGACGACGAGGCCGCCATCCGCGAGACCATGGAACAGATCCTGGGGTACGAGGGATACCTGGTCAGCAAGGCCGCCGGCGGCGCGGAGGCCCTCCGCCTGGTGGTGCAGGACGAGCCCGACCTCATCCTCCTTGACGTCAAGATGCCCGGGATGGACGGGTTCGAGGTCCAGCAGCGGCTGAAGGATGCCGGCAGCACCGTGCCCGTCATCGTCATCTCCGGACACGGGAACATCGAAACCGCCGTCGAGGCCGTGCGCCGCGGCGCCTACGACTTCCTGGAAAAGCCCCTGGACCGGTCCCGACTCCTGCTGACCATCGCCAACTGCCTCGGCCACTCGGAAGTCGTCCAGGATCACCAGCGGCTGCAGGAGCAGCTGTGGGAGTCCTCACCCCTGGTGGGGGACAGCGTCGCCATGCAGAGGGTGCAGGACTTCATCGCCAAGGCGGGACCCACCGAGGGTACGGTCCTGATCACCGGGGAGAACGGCACGGGCAAGGAACTGGTGGTGCGCGCCATCCATCGTGCCAGCAGGCGGGCATCCCGCCCGCTGGTCGAGGTCAACTGCGCGGCGATCCCCAAGGAACTGGTGGAGAGTGAACTCTTCGGCCACGAGAAGGGGAGCTTCACCGGCGCGGAAAGGCAGCGCACCGGAAAGTTCGAACTGGCCGATGGCGGCACCCTGTTCCTCGACGAGATCGGCGACATGGACGAGGAGGCCCAGGCCAAGGTCCTGCGGGCCGTCGAGGAGAACCGTTTCCAGAGGGTCGGGGGAACGGAGACCAAGACGGTGGACGTGCGGATCGTGGCCGCCACCAATCGCGACCTGGCCAGCCCCGATTCGGGCTTCCGGCAGGACCTCTTCTTCCGTCTCAACGTCCTGGCCATCCATTTGCCCCCCCTGCGGGAAAGGGCGGGAGACGTGGATCTGCTGCTGGAATGGTTCATGGCGGACCTGGCGGTCCGGCTGAAGGTCAAACCGCGCCGGTTCTCTCCCGAGGCCAGGGCGATGCTGCAGAGCTATTCCTGGCCGGGAAACGTGCGCGAATTGCGTAACCTGGTGGAAAGACTGCTGATTCTGGCTCCCGAGGAGACGATCCGGACTTCCGACCTGCCCCCCTTGCCCGGCATCAGGAGCGAGGCGGGGGGGGAGGCACCCTTCATGGCCTGCAGGGACTTCCAGGAATTCAAGGTCCGCAGCGAAAGCGCCTTTTTACAACACAAGTTGCGGGAGAACCTCTATAATGTTTCCAGGACGGCTGAGGCGCTGGGCATGCAGCGCAGCAACCTCTACAAGAAGATCACCAAGTACGGATTGAAGACCCAGCCCGAAATTGAGAGTTGACGGTTGGGGATAATTTCCGTAATAAAATGAACATAGAATCAGGTCTTTCTCTTGGGGCAAGGATGGCAGGGAAAGACCCGTTCAGCCGACGGGATGTTTCGTTAGAGGAGACGGCCATGAAAAGGGTCCTTCTGCTATTGGGTCTTCTGATCATGTGGAGCGTCGGTCCTGACGTTCTCGTGGCGGCCACCGATCAGCCATCCGGTGGTCCGGGATCCAGTTCGAACGAAACCATTGGCGGTTCCGGCGGCCAGGTCCTGGAGGTTTCGGGAACCTCCGGGGACGGCTCCGAGGGTGACCCCGGGGACGCGGGTGACGGGCTGGGCTTCGACGGTGACCGGTTCAGTCTGGACAACCAGGGTTGCGACGGAGTGGACCTGGATTTCCTGGAAATCCTGCTCCATCTGCTCCTGCGACTCAACCTGGTGCCTTGAGAAGAACACTGGAGCCGATGGGCTCGAGACGAGCATGAGACAAGAATAACCGATCCACTTCCTCGCCAAGGGATGCGGTTGATGCGAGACCGATTCGAAGGTCAATGGGACTCCGGTGCAGATCGCTCCAAGCTTCTGCGCCCATTGAATGCTGCGGACTGGGGCCGTCTGGAAGAGGTCGGGGACCTGCACTTCCACGCGTCCGCCTATTCCTCGGCCCTCGATTACTACCGCCAGCTCTGCGATAGCGCCGTCCTGGGCCAGATGCCCGTCGAGCAGGCCCTGCGCGTCCTGCGCAAGAGCGTGGATTCGACCATCCTGATCGGCGATTTCAACCAGGTCGATCTCCTGCTCGACCGGGCCGATGAAATGCTCGCGGTCACCGGCCAGCTCGCCGATCCCGACCTCAGCGCCGTCAATCGCGCCATCTTCCAGACCCGGCGCGCGATCGCCCTGCGTGAACGGGGGCGTCTCAACGATGCCCTGAACCTGTCCAAGAAGGCTTTCGCAGTCCTGGCCATGACCGACCTTCATGCGGACGTCGCGGTCCTCCAGGTCGGCATGGGGATCTGCTACATGCGGCTGGGGCGCCTGGCCAAGGCCGAGGAATTCTACAACGACGGGCTCTCCACCTTCAGGCGCATCGGCAACGACCTGGGCGTGGCCAACCTGTTGAACAACCTGGCGCTCCTGAACAAGATCCGTTGCCGCTGGGACAAGGCCCTCGACCTGATGGACCGGGCCGTGGAACTGGCCCACACCATCGGGGCCAGCCACCTCCTGCCCGGTTTCTACCTGAACAAGGGGATCATCCTGCAGAAGACCAACCGGCTCGGCGAATCCCGCGCCCAGCTGGACAAGGGTCTGCGCCTGGCGACGAGTCTTGGCGACCGGATGCGCCGGACCCGCCTCCTGCTGGCCCTGGGCCGCCTCGAGACCCTTTCGGGGCGCCTGGCCCGGGCCGAGGAGCTCCTGCTCGACGGCAAGGCCAACGCCGAGGAGAACGGCTTCCTCCGCGAGGCGACCATCGCGGACGAGTACCTCGGGGACGTCATCCTCGGCAGGGGAGACTGGGACAAGGCCCTCTACAACTACCAGATCGGTCTGGAGAAGTCGAAGCAGATCGCCTCGGGCAACGACCTCGAGGGCGAGCTTCTGAGGCGCATGGCCGAGGCTCACCTGCTGTCCGGGGACCTCGACAAGGCCGTGGCGTTCAGCCAGGCATCCATCGCCGTCTGCGAGAAGTGCGGCGAAGCCTACGAGGTCGGTTTCTGCCACCTGACCCTGGGCCGCGCCTACGCCCGCATGGACGACCGGACCCAGTCCGACCATCATTTCCGGCAGGCCATCGCGGTCTTCAGTGAACAGGGACTGACCCACCTCTGGTGCCAGGCCATCCTGGATTTCGCCGAGTACCGCCTTGCGAGCGCGAAGGAAGCCGAACTCCTGTTGCTGCGGCGATATCTCATGGACGCCCAGGAGAACGGCGCATCCTCGGTCAGCGACCAGATGCTCTGCCGGGTGCTGAGGAGCCTGGGTCTGGTCCAGATCCGGCTCGAACAGTTCGACGACGCCTTGTTGACCGTGTTCGAACTCGAGCGTTACGCCGCCGGCTTCGATGATGCGGATCTGGACAAGTCCGTGGTCGAACTGCGCGACACCATCGAAAGCGGCCTGCTGGGGGGAGTGACCCGCACTCAGAGTCATCTGGGAGCCCTGTCCGCCCTGCCTGGCCTGTACGCCCGTTCCGATCAGTCGGTACCCAGGAATCTCGGTTCCGTGCTGATGGCCGGACTGGAGAAGGTCCAGGCCGATTCGGGTTTCATCGCCATGGTCGACGGCGACGACGTGGACAGCCAGACCACCATCGCGGCCAGGCACGGCCTGACCGAGAACCTTTGCCTGCAGTTGACCCGCTGGTTCGACCGGGAACTGGCGACGGGAAATCGCGAAGGCACGAGCCTCTTTTCCAGGCTTGACGCGGCGAACCCGCTGGCCCGCGCGGTCCCCGCGGTGATCGGAGAGGCGGAATCCTGCGTCTTCATGCCCATCGCCCTGCATGAGCGCCGGTTCGGCCTGCTCTTTCTGGCCAACCGCCAGGGTGGGGTCGCTGGAACTCCGGGGTTCGACCGCAGCTCGCTCGATTTCCTGGCCACCTACATGGGCTTCCTCGCCCTCTTCCTTCACGAGAAGGGCAGGGGCAACGGGGATGCCGCCGAGGCGACGCCCATCGAGCGGGTCGAGAGCTTCGAGAACATCATCACCCAGAACGTCAAGATGCTCGAGGTTCTCGGGCTCGCGCGCAAGGTGGCGCCCAGCAACCTGACGGTCCTGCTGAACGGTGAGACGGGCACCGGCAAGGGCCTGCTCGCCTATTCCATCCACGCCCTCAGCAAGCGGTCGGACAAGAAATTCCTGGCCATCAACTGCGCGGCCATTCCCGAATCCCTGCTCGAAAGCGAATTGTTCGGACACAAGAAGGGGAGCTTCACCGGCGCCTACAGCGACAAGCGGGGTCTGCTGGCCGAAGCCGAGGGCGGAACCGTCTTCCTGGACGAAGTCGGGAAGATGAGCCTGGGCATGCAGGGCAAGCTGCTGCACTTCCTCGACACCAAGGTGGTCCGGCCCGTCGGGTCCAACGTCGAGTTCGCTGTCGACGTCCGGGTCCTCTGCGCGTCCAAGAGCGACCTCCATGAAATGTCCCGGCAGGGGCTCTTCCTGGAGGACCTCTACTACCGGTTGCTGGACTTCCCTCTGCTCATCCCGCCCCTCAGGGAACGGGTGGACGATATCGGCTTGCTGGCCAGGCATTTCGTGGAACGTTTCAGCCACGAGATGGAAATGGAGGCTCCGGAGGTCGATCGCGCCTTCCTGCAGATGCTCCAGGGACATGATTGGCCCGGCAACGTGCGTGAGCTCGAAAAGGTCCTCAAGCGGGCCATCGTCCTGGCCCGGGGCGACCGCGCCCTGCGCGGGGAGCACCTGCCCGATGGCTTCAGCCCTTCCGGATTGCAGGCGGCCGTCCCCGGCAGCGCCGTGCCTCCCCTCAAGGAGACCCTCGCCGGCATCGAATGCCAGGAGATCGCCCGCGCCATGAGGGTCAACGAGGGAAACAAGTCGGCCACGGCCCGGATGCTGAAGATCAGCTACCCCAACCTTCTCAAGAAGATCCGTCATTACGGCCTGGATCGCTGATCTGTAAACTCCTGGTTTTTGCCCGCCATCAACTATCAATTTCCTTTATGGAATAAATCATTATTTTTCAATGACTTGCGTGATATCCCCTTCTGGTTATAAAAAGATTTGACAACACCTGGTCCAGCCGGGTTTTCCCGCCTCTCGCTTTTTTGTTTAAGTTGTTTTTTTGCAATGAGTTAAAATATTATCCAGATCCTTGGTTATTGGTACGCACCGTGCTGTAGATAGGCCAGAAGGGGTGAGCTAACAGGGATCCTCTTTGAAGAGTTTGACGCAACAGTGAATCGTGTTTTCGGGAGGTCGGCGTCCCAACCCTCCACTGCTTACCGGCAACGGAGGGATTCTCAACAAGAAGTGCCGGCGGGATGTTTGCGAAGAGGTGGGGTCTGAGCAATTCGTCTCTGCCGACGAGAGAGAATCCAGGACGTCCCTCCCGAAACACGGGTCAGAAAAGTTGATGGATCCGGACGACGGATCCTTGGATAAGAGCCCAACCGATCTTGAAAAGGCGAGATTCAAGATCGGGTCACCGAAAGGTGGGGCTCTTTTCTTTTGTTGTGTCACCGTCTCATTTTGGGGAAATTGTCCTCCAAATTCCCCTGAATTCTCCGGCCACGGCCCGGTTTCCCACGCCCAGGTGTACCCCGTATCCCATCCCGAATTTTCCTTACGACGGCCGGCCGGTTGACTAACTTGTTGTCGTCTGATGACTTGGGGCTTGGCGGGGCGACCTGGTTTCCTGAACTGGGAGGCCGGTTTCAGATGAACATGTTATCCGTGAGGCTGGCACGGAGCCTGCGTAGGAAGGGGTGATCCCCCCCCAGGGAATGCGCACAGGAGGTTGGGCATGATCAGCAGAGCAGAAGAAGGACGGACATTCGGCTTCCGGCGGTGCGGGAGGAGCCCTGTCTACCGTCGCGGAGTCCAGGGCGCCAAGGCCGCCCTCCTCCTCGGGCTGCTCGTGGCCCTTGCTGCCGCCACGGGATGCAACGACGAGGATTGCGTCAACTGCATCCAGCTCGAGCCTCCGGTCGTCCCCACGGGCGTCCACAGCATCAGCGGGGACAATTACGTCATCGTCCAGTGGTACGACATCGCCTATTCGCCCTATGACGGGCGCTACAACGACAACGTCGTCAAGTATCTCATCTATTCCCGTGATTTCATCGAGGGCGATCAGTACGACCCCGACCGCACCTTCACCCTCTGGGGGGAGGTCGCCTGGGACGAGAACTTCGATCCCACCACCGGCCTGCACTGGTTCTATGACGAGGACGCCCTGAACGGCAGCCAGTACGAATACGCCGTTTCCGCGGTGAACGCCGCCGGCATGGAGAGCGCGCTGAGTTTCGAGTTCGTCGCGGACGCGCCCCTGCCCCAGGGAGTCGATGATGACGCGGTGGAGATCTTCGATTCGATCAACGGGTCCTACACCGCCCTGGGCGGCTTCGATTTCAGCCGCGCGGCCCAGTTCCCCGGCGATCAGTACGCCGGGCGCGTCGATCCCAACGTCCCGGCCTCCACCGCCGACATCCGGGTGTTCTTCGAGGGCACCGTCCCCATGGTCGAGACCACCTCGCCGAACGTCCTTATCCAGGACGCCGGCAACCCCCAGGGGCCGGCCGGGTTGTACTGGTGGGAGCGAGTGTCCTGGGCCCCGGCCGAGGGCTATTCCCACACCGGACGCATGGAACTGACCCTGGACCACATCTACGTGGTCGAGATCTACGATCCGGCCACCCAGACCCTCCACTACGCCAAGCTGGGCGTGGTGGACGTTGCTGCGACCCAGTACGTGAAGATCTTCTGGGCCTATCAGCTGATTCCCAATCTTCCCGAACTCAAGGCGCCCGAGGTGCCGGTTCAGGCGTCCCTCAAGCCCGGCATGATCCGTCTGTAGGCGCCGGGGACAGGAGAGAAGAACCATGAAGACCCTGAAGAACAAAGCAGCCCCGGCAGCGCTGGCCTTGGCCCTGGCGCTGCTGACGGTGGCGCCGGCGGCGGCTCAGGAAGCGGGGGCCAAGGGATTCGATTTCGACCAGGTCGGCCTGCGGGCCGCCGTGTGGCTGGACAAGGGGCCCGACGAGGTCTACCAGCGCGGCGATCGGCTGAAGGTCGGCTTCCAGGTCAACGAGGACGCCTACGCCGTCGTCTACCGCATCGACACCGAAGGCGGGGTGACTGTTCTCTGGCCCCGGTCCCGGCTGGACGACGGTTTCGTCTTCGCGGGTCACGAGTACAAACTGCCCGTGGGCGGGGCCGCCCAGATCTTCGCGGGCAACGTCGAGGGCGAGGGATTCGTCCAGGTCCTGGCGTCGCGTTATCCCTTCGACCTGCGGGCGCTCGAGATCGACTTCCACCACGAGGTAAGGGACGGTCGGTTCGATTTCTACGTCGCCGGCGATCCCTTCCTGGCCATGAACGAGGTCAACTACGCCATCACCGGTCTGGAGGATTCCGAGGATTACGTGGTGACCAACTACGCGAGTTACTACGTCCACCGGAAGGTCGACCATCCCAGATACCTGTGCAACCAGTGCCACCTGGACGACGAGGTCGTCTACGACCCCTATGACGATCACTGCACCCTGGAGATCACGTACGATTACGGCTGGGGCAACAACTGGTACGACCACCACGGCTACTATCCGGTCTACTACCAGCCCGTCTACGTGTACGTCGATCCCTGGACCTACCGTCCCTGGGTGAACTTCTGGTACTGGCCCCACTACACCTGCGGACCCTACTACGGTTACTCCTGGCATTCCACCTGCTGGGCCTGGAGCGACTCCCCCTACTACTGGGGCGACGTCTACTACGGGTACGACGGAGGCCGAAACCGCTACCGTCCGCTGACCCCGTACGACGGCGACCGCACCGCGCGCAAGACCCGTGAATACGCCCGGGCGACACCCCTGGTGGGCGCCGAGGGGCCGGGGGAAGATCAGCGGCAGGCCATGAGGACCCGGACCCCGCTGCGTCCCACGGACGTCCAGCGGACGCGGGGCGCCGATCCCACCGGCGGGAGTCGGGTGGCCGGCTCCTTCGTGGGACAGGATCCCGCGCCCCGGTCGCGGCCCGTGATCGAGACGTCCTCCAGGGACGGATCGGCGGCCGGACTTCGCATCCGGGAGCCGAACAAGCCCGCCGGTGTGGACGCTCCCCGGACGCGCGAGGACTACCGCCACCGGGCCGCCGGAGACGGCGAGCAGCCGGCCCTTTCGCCGGTGACGCGCACCCGCACGCCTGACCGCGCGGGCGGCGCCAGGGTCGCTCCCGGGGTTGACCGGGCAGCCAAACCGGCCCAGCCCGGCGACCGGACCATCAAACCGGTGGAACCGCGCAAGAAGGGCACCAGGATCTGGAACTCCAGTCCAGGATCCACCGATCGGGGGACCCGATCTCCCCAGGTTGCGCCCCGCCGACAGGATTCCGGCAGCCGTTCCGAGCCCCGGGTCCAGCCCCGCCAGGAGCGGGGAGGCGACAGGCCCGTGGTCAAGCCTCGCAGCGATTCCTCGAGTCGCACGAAGGACCGCGGCTCCAGCACGCCCAAGGTGGACAACAGCCGGTCCCGGGGCGGCGACTCGAGCAGCGGATCCTCTCGCGGCGGCGGATCGAGCGGCGGGTCCCGCAGCGGCGGGGGTTCCGGGTCCAGCAGGGGCGGCAGCCGCTCCAGCGATTCCTCAGGGGGTAGGCAGCGTTCCCCCTGAGGGGACCGCATGGACGGTGACAGGCTTTGTGTTGGTGGTTTCCCCCCATCACCCGTCGGCCGGAGAGCCATCGGATTCTCGGAAAGGTTGGCAGCCAATCGGGAAGGATGACGACCCGACAGGACGGGGACACCGACACATGGGAGAGAGCCCGGCGAGGGAATGTCGATCAGGGGTGACAGGTACCGCGTTGGGCTCTCTTTTTTTCCACGAACCACAATCCGCAGGCCGGATTCCCCGCTACCAGCAATTGACCGAAGGGTAACGGGTTTCTATAATGCCGGCTCAGCGGACACCCGAAGAGACATCGCGATCACGCCCTGGGGGCGTTCCGAAAGGCCCTGGATCCATGCCGGCTCCCTCCAACCGCAATCCCCTCGGCGCCATCCTGGTGTTGGGCCTGTTCCTGTCGGCGGCCCTGGCGGCGGCCGCGCCAGGGGACTCCCCCGGCCATCCCCTCATGCAGGACCCGAGCCTGCCCGCTCCGGTGTACGAGGCCCTGCTGGAATCCTCGGGGCCCCTGCGCAACCAGGTCGCCGGAGCAGCGTCCCGCCGGCTGGCGGGCGAAAAGGCCCCCGACGCGATCCACGCCATCGTCCTGATGTGCGACTTCTCCGACAGCCTGTTGCTGGGGAGGTTCGGCCTGGTGGAAGGGGACTTCCCCGAACCTCGCCAGACCGAGATCTACTACGCAGCCCACGATTCCCTCTTCTTCCACAACCTGCTCGGCGACGTCGCCCGCTATTTTGAAGCGGTCAGCGGCGGCCGCTTCACCTTCGACTTCACGATCTGGTCCCACCCGGTGAACCTGCCGCAAGGCATGGCGTTCTACGGCAACCACCCCACCGAGGGGGAACAGCCCTTCCTGCTGGTGTCCGAGGTCGTGGCGGCGCTCGACGGGGACATCGATTTCAGCCCCTACGACACGGTCATCCTGATCCACGCGGGCGCGGGGGAGGAGACCGACATCCTGGGCGACAGCCCGGAGCAGATCTACAGCACCTACCTCGATCCGGACGACTTCCGGAGTGCGGTCGAGGACGGCCTGCTGGAGCAGCCCTTCCTGGCCGGCGGGGATTTCGGGGGCGAGCGCGGACTCGACCACGTCCTCATCCTGCCCGAGACCGAGTACCAGGATCCCGTCGGAGGCTACGGGGGCTTCTTCGGCAGCCTGGGAGTCTACTGTTTCGAGGTGGGACTGCGCCTGGGCATGCTTTCCCTGAGCGATTTCACCCCCGCCGGCCGGCCAGACAGCCAGGGCATCGGGGAGTTCGGCCTGATGGGCTACGGGCTGTTCGTCGGCCTGGGCTGGATTCCCCCCCAGCCCATCGCCTTCAACAAGATGCTCATGGGCTGGCTGGATCCCTTCGAGGTCGATCCGGGCGTCTACGCCGCCCATGAACTCGCCCCGGCCGGAAATCCCGCCGATCCGCTGGCGTGCGCCCGCGTCGACGTGAACGGCCAGGAGTACTGGCTGCTGGAATACCGCCTTCAGGATCCAGACGGCAACGGGATCTTCTCCTTCGCTGACGACAAGAACGGCGACGGCATCCCCAACTTCTGGGACGCCAGCAATCCGCCCTACCACTTCCCGGCAGGTTTCTTCGACGCCTCCGAGGACAGCGTCGAGGCACTGACCGGCGCGGAGTGGGATTTCTTCATGAGCGAAAACTCCGCGCGCGAGGAGGGGGTCAAGGGCGCAGGCAGCGGGGTCTACATCTGGCACGTGGACGAGGGTGTCATCCGGGACGTCTTCGGCGGTCCGAATCTCTACAACGCCGACCCCGCCCACAAGGCGGTCGATCTGGAAGAGGCCGACGGCATCCAGGACCTCGATTCGGGTATCCCCTCGGAGTACATCCTCGGAGGCGACGACGACAGCTTCCGGGGAGAGGGTGCCGCCGAATTCACCCCCTTCACCCGGCCGAACACCGATACCGCGTCGGGAGCGGCGACGGGCATCCGGTTCCTCGACTTCGGCGACGTCCTGCTGGACGATCGCGGCTACATCCTCTACGTGGACGGAGCGGACACCCTCTGGGGCAAGACCTACGCCGACCGGGTGGGCTTCACCGTCATGACCTCCGGAGCGGGAAGCGAGGGGCCGGCGCTCGGCGCCCGCCGCACCCTGCCCGAAGGCGTCGACCTGCGCGGGGGGCACGTGCTGGTGGGCGACCTCGACGGCGGCGACACCACCGACGAGATCATCCTGACCGGCGCCGCGGGTGAGATCTTCGTCCTGGACGGCAATCTGGACGAGTACCTCGATCACGACGGCGACCCCGGAACGCTCGAGCCCTTCGCCGTGGGAACCCTGGGCGGGGAACCGGTGAGATGGAATCCGCCGGCGGCTCTGGGCGACATCGACGCCGACGGCCGGCCGGAGATCGTCTTGACGGCGGCCAACGGCATCTACGCCTTCAACGCCGACGGTTCGCCCGTCAGCGACGACACGGGCGGCAGCTTCGGCCTCCTGCAGGAACTTCCGGGGGTGTGCCGTCTGCCGGTCGTCCTTGATCCCGGCCTGGGTTCATCCTACCTCCCTGCGGTGGTTCGGCCCGTCGACATGATCGTGGTGGTCGAAGCCGGCGGTTATTCCCTGCGGAGGTACGCCGTCGGCGTCCCCGGCTTCCAGCAGATCGAATGGGAGGGGAGCGTCCCGTCGTCGCGTCCTGTCATGGGAGCGGAGGGTGTTTTCTTCCTCGCCTGCGGGGACACCTCCGGTCAAGGCGACCACCGGCTGGAGATCTGGGGTCCCGACGTCCTCGTCCAGGGCGAACCTCCCCTGCACGTCACCCTCCCGCTGGGAATCCTGCCGGGGCCCGGCCTGGTCCTGGCAGGCAGCCTGGGGGACGATCCCGGGGATCCCACCCTGGCCCTCATGGTTCCCGGTGAATCCGGGGCCGGGCAGACCATCTTCGTGGATGGGATGGGGAACGAGTTGCGGGAACCCATCCTCTGGTCCGACCGCATCGCTGTCGCATCGCCCCTGGCTCCCGGCGGCGCCTTCCTGGGCCCAGACTTCCTGGGGCGCGTGGGCCACTTCGGCGACTGGCAGGACGGCTGGCCTCGCAGGGGCGGCGGCGCGGGGGACAATCCCCACCCCGGCGGCCCCCTGGTCTGCCGCATCCCGGCCTCCGACCTGCCTCTGCACCAGTACATCTTTCCCCTGGAGGACGGGCGCATCATGGCGCGCGGGACCATGGGCGAGGAGATCCCCGGCTGGCCGCTGGCCGGTCCGGGGACCTGCGCCGGCACGCCGGCCCTGGGCAACCTGGGCGGAGAGGAGGGCTCCGACCTGGTGGCGATCGGGACCTTCGACCGCATCACGGGCCTCGATCTCGGCCAGGGGCGCCTGGACGGGATTCCGGTGTCCACGGTGATGGTCTGGAACGACGTGGCGGAACCCGATCCGGTCTGGCCCATGGACGGCGGGAACATCTGGCGCAACGGCGCCTACGACACCGCCGGCTGGAACACCTTGCCGGAACCTGCGCCCGGCACGGGGCTGGTCTCGGGCAGCCACCTGGTCACGCCCAACCCCCTCCACGGCGGCCCCCTGTTCGTCCGGGGCCTGCTGCGCTCGCCCGGGAAGGCGCGGGCTGCCGTCTATACCGTCGAAGGGGAGCGGGTGGCGTCCACCGGCTGGCGGGAGGTCTCGTACGGCGATCCCTTCACGCTGGAATTGGGGCTGGACGGCGTGGTGACGGGCATGTATCTCTGCAGGCTCGAGGTCGAAACCGGCGGGAAAATGGATTACAGTGTGAGGACGTTCGCGGTGGTCCGCTGAGGCGGCCTGAACCGGCAGGAGAGGAAAGGGAACCCATGATTCGCAAGCACGTGACGGCATCCTTCATTCTGGCTGCGGCCCTGATGGCCGGGGTGTGCGGACCGGCCCGGGCCGGCAATCCCGGCGAGGCCGGCCTGCTGTCCCTGCGGATGGGCGTCGGCGCCCGCGAGGCCGGGATGGGCGAGGCCGGGGTGGCCACCAGCAGCGGCGCCACGGCCGTCTTCTGGAACCCCGCGAACAACGTCTTCGCCGACTTCCGGACGGAATTGACCCTGCAGCACAACCGCTACCTCGGCCTGTTCAGCCACGAGGCGGCTGCGGTGGCCCACCGCATCGGGCGGGGTGTCCTGGGATTCTCCTTCATGGGGTTCTATTCCGACGAGATCCACCGCCACACCCTCGAATCGGGGACCAACGTCTTCGAGGGCACCTTCGAGCCCTACGACGTCGCCTTCGGCCTGAATTACGCCCATCCGCTCGGGGACAGCTTCGCCGCCGGCGTGGGCGTGAAGATGGTCTACGAGAAGATCGACTTCTACTCCGACACGGGCTTCGCGTTCGACTTCTTCATCACCCACAAGACCCTCATCGAGGGCCTGGTGTTCGCCGCCTCGGCCACGAACCTGGGCGGACAGATGAACCTGAAGGACGAGGCCTTCGACCTGCCGACGGCGGCCCGCCTGGGCGCCGCCTACACGCCGGAGAGCGCATTCCTGCAGGGCAAGCTGACGCTGACGGGGGACGTCCTCATGCCCCGCGACACCAACGAGAAGGCCCACGTGGGCGCCGAACTGCGGCTGCTGCCGGAACTGGCCCTGCGGGCGGGGACCCGGGTCAACTACGACTCCCAGGGCCTGACCGCCGGAGTGGGTTTCCGGGTCGGCAGGCTGCGCCTGGATTACGCCTTCTCGGACATGACCGAAGAAGGGTTCGACGACGGGCACAAGATCTCCCTGAACCTGGTCTGGTAGGGGGTCAGAATTCCGGCAGGGTGTCCTCGGCGAAGTCGCGGATCTCGAACCGGCCGTCCCGGACCAGACCGTAGTCCAGGCGGCCGAACCATCCGGCCAGGGCGGCCAGCTTGCGGCTGGCCGTCTCCGTTTCGAACCGGTGATGGACGTGGCCGATGAGCATCACGTCCCAGTCGGGGTCGCGCTGCTTGGCCAGCCAGACGGCGGCCTTGGCTTCGATTTCGGCGGCCTCGTCGCGGGTGGCCGAACGGCTGCGGCCGCTCAGCCAGGTGCTCAGCGCGAACAGGATCTCCGGGTGCAGGGACTTGGCGAGGACGATGCCTGCCCGGTTGCGGACGATGGACCGGAAGGTGTCGTACAGCCAGTCGTGGCTGAGCAGTCCGTCGCCGTGCTCGCACCTCAGGCGCAGGTCGCCGAGACGGAGGGTCAGCGGCAACCCGTCGGGCTCGCTGCCGTACCTCCGGTGGAGGTAATCCGCGGCCCAGATGTCGTGGTTGCCCCCGACGAAGTGGATCCGGCACCCCGCATCCCGGACCAGGTCCAGGGCCTCCAGCAGCGGGTCGTACCCCTTCAGGCGGAAGTGGGGGTAATCGAACCAGAAGTCGAAGATGTCCCCGAGCAGGACCAGGTGGTCGGCTCCGCGGGCGCAGGCCAGCAGGCGCAGGAAGCGGTCCAGCCTTTCCTGTTCGGCGGGATCGGGTTCCAGATGGAAGTGGGAATCGGCCACGATGATGGCCGTGGGTTGTCTCGGAGTGCTCATGGGGTTAAATTGTAACCCCGCAAGGACTGGTGGCAACAGCTATTCCGGGATCGGGAGCACGAGGAGGATGCCATGTCACTCTGGGACGACGTCAAGAAGAACCTCTTGGATTGGTACGCCGCCACCTCCGACAAGACCGTCGAGGTGACCAGGGTCACGTCCCTGAAGTACGACAAGTTCGGGATCAGCCGCGACATCGAGCGGCAGTTCAGCGAGCTGGGGAACGTGGTCTACACGGGCCTGAAGGAGGGACGGGAAGACCTTCTGGAGGAGGAGGCGGTCCAGGCCCTCATGGGGCGGATCGAGGTTCTCGAACAGGAACTGGCGGCCAAGGCCGAGGAGATCGAGGCCGTGCGCCGCAAGGCCGCCGGCAAGAAGGCCCAGGCCGGCGGCGATGACGTCCCCCCGGACGGCCCCGAGCCCGAAAAGGTCCTGGCGGTTCCCGCCCTGGATCCCGGCCGCGGGGAATCGGCCATCCTGGTCGAACCCGTCGGGGACGACATGGACGAGCACGACCCCACGGCGAATCTTGAGGAAAAAGATCAAGAAACCCGTTGACATTCCCTTCCGTTGCCTGTAGGATCTGCACATCCCTGTTAGGCCCGGGATGTCCCACCCCCACGGGATTTCCGGGAAGCAGTCACCCCTTCACCGGATTCCGTAACCTGGAAGGCCTGGTGAAGGTGTATCTGCAGGCTGAAAAGAAGCCCACGAGGCGCACCGCCCGTACCGAAGCGAAAGTCCAGAGCTTCGGCCATTCGGCGTGTGCGTTTTTTCTTGCCCTGCTGACCGTCCTCCTCGCCTGGGTCCTGGCCGGCGGACCGGCCAAAGCGGCTGTCAACGAGGTCATCCCCGCATCGCCCTTCATCGAGGTCGGCCGGACGGTCCGTCCCGCCGTGGTGAACATCCGCTGCACGCGCTCGGTGACCGGCCACGGGGTCGGGACGGGGCCCCTGCAGGAGATGTTCCGCCAGTTCTTCCCCGAACAGGAAGGGGAGGGCGGACGTTTCGAGATGCCCAGCACCGGATCGGGCTTCCTGGTGGACGGGGAAGGCTACGTCCTGACCAACCACCACGTCATCGCCGAGGCTGAGGCCATCTTCGTCCGGTTCAGCGGAGAATCCCTGGAATACCGGGCCGACCTGGTGGGCACCGATCCCAGCACGGACCTGGCCCTGCTGCGGATCGATCCGCAGGGCAGGGACCTGCCGGTCCTCGAGTTCGGGGATTCGGACCGTCTCGAGGTCGGAGCCTGGGCCGTGGCCGTGGGCAACCCCTTCGGGAACCTGGAAAGCACCATGACCGTGGGCATCATCAGCGCCAAGGGCAGGGGCGACCTCGTGATCGGCGGACTGACGCCCCGGTACCAGGACTTCATCCAGACCGACGCCTCCATCAACTTCGGCAACAGCGGCGGCCCGCTGGTGGACATCCACGGCCGGGTCATCGGGGTCAACACCGCGATCAACGCCCAGGGCCAGGGCATCGGTTTCGCAGTGCCCAGCAACATGGTCCGGCACATCTACGCCCAGCTGCGCGACCACGGCCGGGTCATCCGGGGCTACCTCGGAATCCGGTCCGAGGACCTGGTCCGGATCGCGGGCGAGGGGGATCCCGGGCTGCCCGAGGGCGGGGCCCGGGTGCTCGAGGTGATTCCGGGAAGCCCTGCCGCCGAGGCGGGATTCCTGGCGGGGGACGTCATCGTGGAGTTCGGCGGCAAAGCCGTCGAATCCCAGCGGCAACTGCAGTTCCTGATCGCCGGCGCGGCGGTCGGGCAGGATGTGGAAGTGAAGCTGATCCGGGACGGGGACCGGAAGGGAGTCCAGGTCCGTCCGGTGGAATGGATAGACGATGGGTCGGGCGCGGGGGCGGACACCCCGGCGCGCTGGCTCGGCCTGGAGGTGGCCTCGCTCGCGGAGGGAGATCCGCGGGTCCAGCGGCTCAAGGAGCTCCTGGGGGTCATGGCCGCCGAAGGCGTCATGGTCGTCGAGGTGGAGGACGGTCAGCCCGCAGCGGATGCCGGTATCCGCCAGGGAGACGTCCTGGTCTCGGTCAACGGCAGGGAAATCCCGGACCTGGAAACCTGGGAGGAGCTCAAGGGCATGCTGTTGCATCGCCGCGATCCCCTCTCGTTCCTGGTCAGGACAGGAGCTGCCGAGAACTACGTCTCGGTGATTCCCCGGGAGTCCGGGGTGGAGAACTGAGACCAGCCGGCCGGCTCGCCCCGGCCCTCCGTCCGGCTCCGGCTCGCCCCGGGTCCGGGCCGCCGCTCCGACTGGGGCGCGGCGAAACCCCACGCTGCCTGGGAGGAAACCCATGGGTGGCAAGCGCAATATCCTGCCGGCGATGCACGAGAAGGGCCTCGAGGTCTACTTCCGCGACATCAACCGGTACGACCTGCTGACCCGCGAGGAAGAGGTCGCCCTGGCCATCCGGATCAAGGAGGGCGAAGAGGAAGCCCTGCAGATCCTGGTGCGGGCGAACCTGCGCTTCGTGGTCTCGGTGGCCAAGCGATACATCAACCAGGGCCTGATGCTCTCGGATCTGATCAACGAGGGCAACCTGGGGCTCCTCAAGGCGGCGGGCCGCTTCGACGAGACCCGCGGGTACCGGTTCATTTCCTATGCCGTCTGGTGGATCAGGCAGTCCATCATGCAGGCCTTGCTCGACAAGTCCCGCACGATCCGCCTGCCCCAGAACCAGACGGCGCTGCTGATCAAGATCAGCCGCACCCGTTCGATCCTGCAGGGCGAGGGCGTCCCCAATCCCGATCCCGAGCAGATCGCCGAGCGACTGGATCTGGACGTGGGCGACGTCGTCCACGCCCTGAGCTCCGACCGGGCCGAATTGCCACTCGACGATCCCGGCGACCTGGGGGACCGGCCCCTGACCGAGATCCTCGAGGACGAGAACCAGGCCGCCCCCGACGTGGCCGTCCTCGAGCGCGGGATGCGCGAGGACATCAGCAAGTCGCTGGCCGTCCTTTCGGATCGTGAGCGCCAGATCATCATCATGTATTTCGGGCTCAGCTACGAGGAGGCCCAGACCTTGCAGGTCATCGGCGAGAGGCTGGGTCTGACCCGGGAACGGATCCGGCAGATCAAGGAGAAGGCCCTGGCGAAGCTGCGGCATTCCGGCGACCGCAGCGTGCTGTACGACTATTATTGAGGGAACCTCCGTGCCCGGAACTTGTTGACATCCGGGGCCGATGAGGTAGATTTCCGCCCAGCCGGAATCGACCTTGCGGCCCCGATCCCCTTGGCGTCGCCGCTGGTCGGCCAGGGAAGGCCCCGTTTCGCCCAAGGATGCAATGCGCCTGAAGAAACATTACAACTTCCTGTACATGCCCGAGGACGAATCCAGCAGCCGGGCCTTCCGCATCCCGCGCTGGGCGTTGCTGGGCGCCCTGGGCTTCGTCGGCCTCTTCCTGGTCTTGGCCGTCATGGTCACCCTCGGTTTCAGCACGGGCGCCTACTGGCGGCCGGGCGGCGCGCCTCTCCAGAAGGAGAATCTCCAGCTCCACCGCACCATCGCCGGCCTGGAGGGCAGGGTCCTCGCCCTGAGGCAGGAGATCGATTCGGTCTTCGAGGTCCAGAACCTCATGGCCGCCACCCTCGACCTTCCCGTGCTGGACCGCGAGACCTTCGCCGCCGGAGTCGGCGGAAGGGCCGCCCTGGAGGCCGGAACCGGCCTGATCGCCTCGACCGGCGAGGGCGCAGCCGATGCCGGCAGGGACCTCGACCAGATGCTTCGCCAGGCCAGGATCCAGCGACAGGGCTACCTCTCCATGCTCGACACCCTGGCCTCCCGCGCGACGCTGCGGGCCCACATCCCCTCGGTGAGGCCGGCGGACATCGGGTGGGTGAGTTCGGGATTCGGATTCAGGGACGACCCCTTCACCGGCCGGCAGACCTTCCACCGCGGCCTGGACTTCAGCCTTCCGGTCGGGACCCCCGTCCGGGCCACGGCCGCCGGCGTGGTCCTGGTGGTGCAGCAGCAGCGGGGCTTCGGCAGGGTCGTCAAGATCGACCACGGGAACGGCGTGGTGACGCTCTACGCCCACCTGGACAAGGCCCTGGTCAAGAAGGGGGACAAGGTCGAGCGAGGCGACGCCATCGCCCTTTCGGGCAACACCGGCAGGTCCTCGGCCCCCCACCTGCACTACGAGGTGCATCTGGACGGCAGGCCCGTGAACCCGGCCGCGTACGTTCTCGACTCCTACATCCTGCGCAGCTGATCTTTTTTCGGCGGCGGAGCCCTGGAGGCCGGCAATGCCGGTTGGCAAGGTCCTGCGGCCTGTGCTAGGTTGAAGTCCGGGCTATCTTTCCGGCGGGCAGGGACGTGAATCGACTGGGCTTGAAAATCAGCTGTCTGCTCGCGGCGATCGTGATCTGGATCCAGGTCGCAGCGACCTCCGTCGTCGAGCAGGACATCATGATGCCCCTGCGGGTGACGGGGCTCCAGTCCGGTTTGACCATCGCCGGCAGCGACCTGCCCGCCGAGATCCCCGTCCGGGTCCGGGGCAGCAAGCTGCGCCTGCTCCGCCACGACTACTTCAACAAGTTCGTGGGCGAGGTCCTCATCAACCTCGCCGGGAGGAATCCCGGGCCCGCCTTCGTCTATCCCGTCGACGTGTCCGACATCCTCACCGACGGCCTGGACGATGCCGCCGTCAGCCATCTGACCAAGCCGCTGCTCATCCACATCGACCAGGAGACCAGTCGTCGCCTGCCGGTGCGGCTCGTCCTGGTGAACAAGTTGCCTCAGGACAGGGCCTTCCTGGAAGAGCCCTCGGTCACCCCTGATTCCGTGATGGTCACCGGGCCTGCGCGGTACTTCGATCCCCTGCCCGAGATCATGACGACACCGCTGGATCTCGGCCGCGCCGGAACAGGCGGCGACGTCGAACTGGACCTCTCGGCTCCCAGCCCTTATCTGCTGCTGGAGCCCGACCACGCCCTGGCCTCCCTGCCGGTGGGGGTCATCGAGGAGCGGACCCTGGCCAACATCCCGGTGATTTCGCTGGTGGACGCAGGGCGTCCCGAGGTAGGGGTGTCCCCACCGGTGGCCAGCGTCACCGTGCGCGGGGTCGCCGATTCCCTCCGGACCCTGACCAGGGACCGCCTGCTGGTGACCATTTCGGTGGGCGACCGGCCGGTGGGTGTCTACCGGCTGCCGGGCCATGTGGACTTCCCCTCCTGGCTGACCTTGCTCGACGTCGATCCTTCCGAATTCCTGGTCATCGTCGGCAATCCGCCTCTGCCGGACGCCGTGGCAGGGCGGGATTCCTCGTCGGGTGATTCGTTTGAATAGTCCTCGCGACAACGGTCCGGTCAAGGGGGTCGGCCTGCGGGACGCCTGGTTGACTCTCGGGGCCTTCGTCCTGGTGCTTCTGCTGGCCCTGGGGGCGCTGGTCGCGCCCCGGGGGGACCGCCCTGCTTCCGGAGGAAGCGTCCTGGTCTTCGATCCCACGGGGTCGGGGATCAGGGCGGACCTGGTCTACGGTCCCCTGTCCCGCGTCCTGGCCGAATCCGGGGAACAGCCTCTGCGCCTGGAGATCGCGGCCAGTATCGCCGAATTCAGGGATGGGCTGACCCGGGGCGCGGCCTACGTCCTGTGTCCCGACGGGCTGGCCGGGCGCTGGGCCGGCGACGCTTACCTCCCCCTGGCCGTGGTGCGGCGCTCGGCGCCCCGGAATCTGCGCCCGCGGGGCGTGCTGGTCTACCGGATCGGGGCGGGGCTGGTGTCCGAACCCTGGCGCCACCGCCCCGTTGCCACCGTGGTCGGCGATTCCTTCTCCCTGGCCGCCACGGGGGCCTGGCGCAGGCCGGGGGCCGCCTTGCCCCCGGCAACCGGAGATTCGGCGCTGGCCTTCGGGCCCGATCCATACGATCATTCCCCCGTGCTGCATGCCCTGCGGCTGGGGTGTTTCGATTACGCCCTGGTCCGGCAGTGGGATGCGGACCGGTTCTTCCAGGCCGGGTTGCTTTCCCCGCTGGAATGGGGAATGGAGATCCTGACGCCTCCGGTGCCGGACGTCGTCCTGCTTGCCGCCAGGCGACTCCCTGCCGGTGTGCGCCTGGAGGCGGGTGAGAGGTTGGCGGGACTGGGCCGAAGCGACGGCGCGGGGGAGACCGACCTGGCCGATGCGCGGTCGGGGCTGGCTTTTCTCGGGTTTGCGGGTTTCAACCTGCTGATCGAACCGGACTGGGATCTCGTTCGCCGCAACTTCCCGCAGGATTGGCCGGCGGCTTCCCGTTGATTCGAGTCGGGCATCGGGAACCGGGCGAGGCCCGGCTCCGAGGCGTCCCCAACGATAGGGTGATCATGAACCTGAAATACCGCCGCCTGAAGGGCACCAGGGACATCCTCCTGGAGGAAGCGGAGCGGTGGGCCTGGTGCGAAGAGCGCTGGGCCGACGTCCTGGCCAGGTACGGCTACGGCGAGATCCGGACCCCGGTGATCGAACCGACCGACCTTTTCTTCCGCTCGGTGGGCGAGGGGACCGACATCGTCGACAAGGAGATGTACACCTTCCAGACCAAGGGAGGCGAGAGCCTCACCCTCCGGCCGGAGATGACCGCCTCGGTGGTGCGGGCCTACCTGGAGAACGGCCTGACCCGCCAGCCGGGGACCCTGAAGTTCTACTACATGGCTCCGATGTTCCGGCATGACCGGCCCCAGGCAGGCCGCTACCGCCAGTTCCACCAGGTGGGTGTCGAGGCCATCGGCTCGCCCAGCCCGGTGCTTGACGCCGAGGTCATCCAGACCGCCATGGCGCTGTTCGACGCGGTCGATGCCAGGGGCCTGGGCCTTCTGGTCAACAGCATCGGATGTCCATCCTGCAAGCCGGCTTACGTGGCCGACCTGAAGATCTTCCTCAAGGGCCGGGAGGAGGAGATCCCCGAGGCCTTCCGCGGCCGGATCGACGCCAATCCCCTCCGCCTGTTCGACGCCAAGGACGATGCGGTCCAGGCTCTGCTGAGGGAATTCCGCCCCATCACCGATTCGGTGTGTCCGGCCTGCCGGGAGCACCACGCCGTGCTGCTGCAGACCCTGACGGATCTCAAGGTCCCCTTCGAGGAGGATCCGACCCTGGTCAGGGGCCTGGACTACTACAGCCGCACCACCTTCGAGATCACCGCCCTGGCCGAGCGCAAGCAGAGCAGCCTGGCCGGCGGCGGCCGCTACGACGGGCTCGTGGAACAGTGCGGCGGTCCGCCGACTCCGGCGGTGGGTTTCTCCATCGGCATCGAGCGCACCTTGCTGCACCTGGGAGACGAGCCGGTCGATCCCCAGCGGAGCCGCCAGAGCGTGGTGGATGTCTACGTGGCCTGCCTGGGCGACGAGGCCCAGCGGTTCGGCCTGGTGGCCGCCGACCTGCTGCGGGGGTTCTGCCGGGTCGAGATCGACACCTCCGGCCGGTCCGCCAAGGCCCAGGCCAAGTCGGCGAACCAGCGTCTGGCGCGCATCCTGCTGACCGTCGGCGAGGCCGAGATCGCCGCCGATTCCCTGCAACTGAAGATTCTCGAGACGGGTGACCAGCGACCGGTGGCCAGGCTGGACCTGCTGGCAGCGGTCAAGGAGGTCCTGGAAGGGTGAACGATCCCATGAAGCAGTATTCAGCCGGCGCTCCCTTGCGCACGCACCGTTGCGGTGAAGTTTCCGCCAGCCTGGTCGGCCGGGAGATCATGGTGGCCGGCTGGGCCGGCCGCATCCGCGATCTGGGCGGGGTGGTGTTCGTGGACCTGCGCGACCGCTATGGCGAATTGCAGATCGTGTGCCAGGACGGAACGCCGCTGGCCGTCGCCAAGGACTTCAAGCTCGAGTCCGTCCTGGGCGTGACCGGGACCGTCCGCCGGCGACCCGAAGGCATGGTCAACCCGGACAAGGTCACGGGGGAGGTCGAACTGGTCGCGAAGGAAGTGACCATCCTGAACACCTGCGCCCCGTTGCCCTTTCAGCTGGACCAGGCCGAGAACGCCAGCGAGGAGCTGCGGCTCAAGTACCGTTACATCCACCTGCGGCGCCCGGAGATGATCCGCAACTTCCGGATCCGCCACCAGACCGCGATGGCCGCGCGCCGGTATCTTTCCGGCCGGGACTTCCTCGAGGTCGAGACTCCCCTGTTGATCCGGACCACCCCCGAGGGCGCCCGGGACTACGTGGTGCCCAGCCGCATCCACCACGGGGAGTTCTACGCCTTGCCCCAGTCCCCGCAGCTGTACAAGCAGATCCTGATGGCCGGGGGCGTGGACCGCTACTTCCAGCTGGCCCGCTGCCTGCGGGACGAGGACCTGCGCAAGGACCGTCAGCCCGAGCACACCCAGATCGACCTGGAGATGAGCTTCGTCACCGAGAACGACATCTACCAGGTGGTGGAGGAGATGGTCTCGACCATCTTCGCGGAGACCCTGGGGATCGATCTGTCCTCGCCATTTCCCCGCATCAGCTACGATGAGGCCATGGATCTCTACGGCTCGGACAAGCCGGACCTGCGCTTCGGCTGCCCCATCCACACCGTGGACGACCTGGTGCCCGGCTGCGGCTTCGGGGTCTTCGAGAAGGCCCTGCAGGAGGGCGGGACCGTGCGCTGCCTCAATGCCGTCGGGCTGGGCGAATGGAGCCGCAAGCAGGTCGACGAGCTGGAGGAACTGGTCAAGCGCAAGGGAGCCTTCGGCCTGGCCAGGGCCAAGGTCGCGGCCGCGGGGCTCGACACCGGCATCGCCAAGTTCCTGGGAGCCGACTTCCAGTCCGCCCTGCTGGAGCGCACCGCCGGCAAGGAGGGCGACCTGTTGCTGTTCGTGGCCGGCCCCAGGGCCATGGTCCGCGAGGCCCTGGGGGCCCTGCGGCTGGAACTGGCTGCCCGTGCGGGTTGGATTCCCGAGGGGGCCTGGGCCCTGGCCTGGGTCCGCAACTTCCCCCTGTTCGAGAAGGACGAGCAGACCGGCGGCTGGACGGCCTGCCACCACATGTTCACCCAGCCCAGGCCCGAGGACCTCGACGGGCTCGAGGCCGATCCCGGCGCCGCGCGCGCGCAGCTCTACGACCTGGTCTGCAACGGCGTCGAGCTCGGATCGGGGAGCATCCGGATCCACCAGCGCGACCTGCAGGAGCGGGTTTTCCGGATCGTGGGGATGCAGGAGGAGGAATACCTCGCCAAGTTCGGGTTCTTCCTCGAGGCGCTCGGATACGGGGCACCGCCGCACGGCGGCATCGCGCTGGGCCTGGACCGGCTGGTCATGCTGCTGACCGGCAGCCCGTCGCTGCGCGAGGTGATCGCCTTCCCGAAGACCACGCTGGCCGCCTCGCCCCTGGACGGCAGCCCGGGCCCCATCAGCGAGGCCCAGCTCGCGGAACTGAACCTCGCCATCGTGCCCCGGCCCGACCAGAAGGGGAACCAGACGTGAAGCCGCGGCGGGGCGACAAGCGGGGCGACGGCGCCCTGGAGATCACGCTTGACCTGACGGGGGTCGACCAGCTGGACCTGCTGGGCACGCGGGACGGCAACCTCCAGTACCTCGAGGACCGGTTCGGGGTGGACCTGGCGGTCAGGGGGGACAAGCTGAGGGTCCGGGGCGCCCGCGAGGCCGTGGAGGAGGTCCGGGACGTTCTCGGCGGGCTGATGGAACGGGTGGAGCAGGGCCAGATCATCGACCGCGTGACCCTGGACTACCTGTGCAGCCGGGGCGACGGGGCCGACGAGGAGAGCGAGAGCGACGATCCCCCGCTGACGTTCTCCGCCGGCAGCAGGCAGGCCGTCCGGACGAAATCCCCGGGCCAGCGGGATTACGTCGAGGCCATCCGGAACCACGACCTGGTGTTCGCCATCGGCCCGGCGGGGACCGGCAAGACCTTCCTGGCCGTGGTGATGGCCATGGACTACCTCAAGCGCCAGCTGGTCGACAGGATCGTCCTGGTGCGGCCGGCCGTCGAGGCCGGCGAGCAGCTGGGATTCCTGCCCGGCGACCTGAACGAGAAGATCAAC
>JAHJTW010000049.1 GCA_018829565.1 bacterium
ATGTTGATCTTGGGGTTGATGGAGCACTGGTTGATCCCGTTGATCACGTACTCCACCGGGTCCTCCGCGGTGATGATGCTGGTGTTGGTGTTGTTGAGGTAGTTGATGGCCCCGTAAAGGGTGGTGGTCTTGCCCGAACCCGTCGGCCCCGTGACCAGGGTGACTCCGCTGGGCACGTCCAGCACGTCGGTGCGGAACCTCTCGCCCATCTTCGGCGCCATGCCGATGTCCTTGATGTCCAGCAGGTTGCTGCGGTTGTTGAGCAGGCGCATGACGATCTTCTCGCCGTGGATGGTCGAGTAGAACGACACGCGCATGTCGATGTTCAAGCCCTCGTGTTCGAAGAGCAGGCGTCCGTCCTGGTGGCGGCGGCGCTCGGCGATGTCGGCCCCGGCCAGGATCTTGATCCGGCTGGCCAGGCCCCGGGCCATTTCCAGGGGCAGGTCCTTCTGGGGGACCAGGACGCCGTCCTCGCGGAAGCGGATCCGCAGGCGGTTCTTCATGGGCTCGACGTGGATGTCGCTGGCGTTGTGGGCGATCGCCTCGATCAGGATGCTCTCGACGGTCTTGACCAGCTCGCTCTCCACGTCCACGGCCGCACGGCCGGCCGACGGCCCTCCCTGGATGGCGCGGATGGCCTGATCGATCACGTGCCGCTTGGCGAGGCAGGGCGTCAGCGCGCGGTTCAGGATCTTCTCCGCCTCGAGCTGGGGCCGGTTGTTCAGGGGATCCTTCGCCGCCAGGAGAAGCGACCCGTCCTCGCCCCGCAGGATGAAGCACCCGTTCTGCACGAACCACTCCGGCCTGAACCGGCCGGTGATCGAGCGGTCGACCTGCAGGCGCTCGGCTTCGAGATAAGGGAATCCCAGCTGGGCGGAAAGCACCTGGAGCAGGTCGTCCTCGGCGATGAAGTGGTTCTCGACGAGGATCTCGCCCAGCTTCCGGTCCCCCGATTCCTTCTGCAGGGCGACGGCCGCGCGCAGATCCGATTCCGAGATCTCCCCCAGCTCGAGCAGCAGCGCTCCCAGCCGCAGCTTGACCCGGTTCGTGGTGAGCGTCTTGCGGAGCTGCTCCTGCGTGACCATCCCAAGTTCCTCGAGGATGGTCGTCAGCGGCCGGGGATTGGCCAGCTTGGACTTGATGCGCAGGGCGTACTCGAGCTGCTGGTCGTCGATGTCACCGGCCTGGATCAGGATGTCGGCGATCTCCCTCGCGGCGCCTTCCGTGACCGGCGCCTGGACTTCGGACTGCGATGGGGCCATGAATGCCTGCCTCTCCCGTGACGGATTTCGGGTTCTCCTGATTCAGGATATCGGACGGAACCCGGGAGACTTGACCGGGAACGGGGCCCGGTCCGGACGAGAAACCCGCCGGGAGTTGCGCCCTCGTCCCGCCGTGCTAACATGGATCCAAAGATCGGAGGCGGTGCCTCGGCATGAAAAGAACCCTGAAAATCGTAGGCTGGACCGCCGGCTCCCTGCTGGCCGTCTGCATCCTGGCGCTCGTCGGCGCCCTCCTGTTCCTCCCGGCCGGAACCCTGCGCGACCTGGCCGTCCAGCGGGCTTCGGCCTCCCTGGGCCGGGAAGTGACCGTGGACGATGCGGGGGTCTCCCTGCGGGGGGGCCTCGGCGTCCGGCTGGACGGCGTGACCGTCGGCAATCCCCCGGGGTTTCCCGGCGAACCCCTGTTCCGGGCGGGCTCCGTCGATCTCAAGCTCCGGTTGATCCCCCTGCTCTCCCGCCGGATCCAGGCCGACCGCCTGGTGATCGCCGACCCGCGCGTCAACCTGATCGTCCGCGGCGATTCGACCAGCAACTTCACCTTCGCCCCCGTCGATGCGGAAGAGCCCGGGCCGTCCCCATCGGCTCCCCCCGCTGACTCCCCCGCCGCCCTGGACGTCGAGCGGTTCACCGTGAGCGGCGGCCGCGTGGTCTTCCGCGACGAAGCGGCCGGAACGACCACGACCTGCACGGGGCTGTCCCTGGCCTGGCGCGTCGTGCCCGACGGCAGCGACGGCCTCCTGACCTCCGGCGAGACCGGGATCGACAGCCTGTCCGTCTCCGGCCCGGAGCCCCTGGTCCTGACCGGCCTCAGCCTGGACCACGAGGCCCGCATCGACCTGCAGGAGAAGAGCGGGAGCCTCCTGCGGGGCGATCTCGGCCTCGGCGAACTCGACGCTGCGGTGACCGGGGACTTCTCCTTCCCTTCCGGCGCCATGGCCGGCGATTTCGCCCTGAAGGCCCCTCGCCTCGATGCCGCCGACCTGATGGCCCTGCTGCCGGACCGGGCCCGCGCGCCCCTGGCCGGAGCCGAGGTCTCCGGTGCAGTCGCCCTCGACCTCGCCTTCGCCTTCGACCAGACCAGGCCCGAACCCCTGTCCTGGACCGGCCAGGTCGAGGTGCAGGACGGTCGGATCGCCCTTCCGGATCCCTCCGAACCCGTCACCGCAATCGGGGGCCGGGCCTCCTTCGACCGCCGGGTCCTGACCATTGCCTCCATCGAGGCGTCCGCATCCGGCGCCGACCTCACCTTCCAGGGCACGATCACCGGGTATACCGATCCCCAGGCGGCCGTCCTGGAGGGCTCACTGGCGGCCACCGCCGACCTGGCCGCCCTTCAGGGGCGCCTGCCGGCCGAACGCAAGGCCACCCTGGCGGGCCGCGGCGTGGGGTCGATCCGCCTTCAGGGCCCGCTGTCCCGCCCCGCCGAACTGCCGGCCGAAGGACGGCTTGCGATCACCGACCTGAGCTACCGGGATGCGACCATCTTCGAACCGTTGACCGACCTGGACGCCGACCTCGAGTTCGACCGCAAGGACCTGACCATCCGCAGCTGCCGGGCGGTCTTCGAGCCCAGCAACTTCACCCTGACCGGATCGGTGCGGGGCCTGGTGACGGCCCTCACCGCGAAGCTGACCGGACAGCCCGCCCCCGCGACCGTCCCCCACCTGGAATTCTCGCTGGACGCTCCGGTGCTCGACGCCGACCACCTGTTCCCTGCCGCCAGTCCCGGCGCCCCCGAGCCCGCCTCGGCGACGGGTGGGGATCGGACCGCCGTTCTCTCCTCGTTCCCCGACATCACCGGCCGCGGCGCCGTGACCGTGGGCCGCCTGGTCTACGGCGGGGTGGACTTCACGCAGGTCTCCGGATCCGTGGCCATCGCCGACCGCACCGTGACCGTCTCGGACGTGCAGGGATCGGTCTATGCGGGCTCCATCACCGGCGAAACCGCGGTCGACCTCGAGGACATGCTCGTCCCCGGCTACCGGGGATCCTTCGCCGCCACCGGCATCCAGGCGGATTCCCTGCTCAGCCGCTTCACGCCCCTGCAGGGCCACGTTTTCGGCGACCTGGACTTCGGCGGGGATTTCACCGCCCGGGGCAAGGACCCCGACACCTTCCGCCGCAGCCTGACCCTCGATGCGGTCAGCGTCTTGACCCAGGGCCGGTTGATGACCTCCGGAACGGTCCAGCAGGGCCTGAACGTGCTGGCCGTGAAGCTGGGCCGCACCTTCGACCGGGAGGAGAAGCTGAAGGATCTCGCCGGCGCGGTGAAGGTGGCCGACCAGCAGGTTCTGCTGGAGGAGATGTCCTTCACCATCCCCGGCCTGGGCGCCCTCACCCTGGGCGGAGGTTACGGTTTCGCGGGGGACCTGGACTTCATAGGCGACCTGCTGCTGACCGAGGAGAACACCCGCAAGCTTCTGGGTGGTGGTGATTCCGGAGGAATCGGCGGCGCCCTGGGCGGCCTGCTCGGCGGAAGCCGGGATCAGCCGCCGCAGCCCCTGCGGCTGCCCCTGAAGATCCGGGGCACCTGGACCAAGCCCGACGTTGCGGTGGATTTCGCGGCAATGGGCAGGACGGCCGGCCAGGACGTCGCCGATGAATTGAAGAAGAAGCTCGAGGGGTTTTTAAGCGGTAACCCCCGGTGATTTTTGGGCATTTGGTTTCACCCATTGACCTGATCGGTCGACCTTGGGCCTCGTCGGGGGGAATGGGCGGACTCCTCCAGGTTCACAAGCCGTGACCTCGCCGACCCCCCATTGGGTTCTGCCGTAGCCTGGGTCCACACCCTCGACCCCTTGGACGGTCTTGCCCCACCTCGGCCCTGACTGCCGAGATCCGTGTACCGATGGATCATGCAGGGCCCCCTCCCGGCGCGTAATTCCATTCAGCGCCGGGAGGGGGCCCTGCATGATCCATCAGGTCCGCCAACTTGCAGTCAGGGCCGCGGCGGAGGCAAGACCGCCTTGGATTCGGGAGGGATGTAACCGGGATACGGTCCCACAACCACCGGGGTCTCGGCGGCGGCGCCCTCGATGCTCACCTTGACCGTGTAGGTCCCGGGGTCGACGAAGTCCGGGCCGCTCTTGCGGGCATCCCCGAACCGGTGCTTCTCATCGGCCTGCAGGTCCCAGGCCGTGCGGTTCAGGCCCGGCCGCGCAGGGCCGCTCAGGTTGCGGATCACCAGCCCCGCGGAATCCACGATCGCGATCTTCACCGCGCCTTCGGGAATTTCCCGCAGCCAGTAGGTGATGACCGCCCCGCCGGGCGCCGGCGCTCCCCGGAACACGCGGTTCCCGCTGCCGTAGCCCCGGAATCCGAACAGTTCGGGCACCGCGTCGGGCACGGCGAACAGGTGCAGGGCCTCGTCCTTGACGGCGGGCAGCTCGCCCAGGCATTCCATCCGGTCCATGATCCACAGGCTGCGGCCGTGCGTCGCCGCCACCAGGCTGCGGTCCCGCGGATGGATCTTCAGGTCGTAGACCGCGACCGTCGGCAGCAACTTGCCGCCGAGCTTCAGCCAGTGTCCGCCGCGATCGAATGTCACGTAGGCTGCGTTCTCGGTGCCGCAATACAGGACGTCGCGGCTGCCGGGATCCTCCCGCACCACCCGCACCGGGCTGCCCTGAGGAAGGTCCCCGCTGATGTCCTTCCACTTGCCGCCCCCGTTGTCGGTCACCAGGATGCGCGGGGCGAAGTCGTCGGTGCGGTGCCCGTCGATGGCGCAATAGGCCGTATCCTCCGCGAATTGCGAGGCCTCGAGACAGGCCACGTAGAGGCCGGCCCCCTCCTTCGGGGTGACGTCCTTCCAGCTCTCCCCGTCATCCATCGTCACGTGGACGAGCCCGTCGTCGCTGCCGGCCCACAGCACCCCGGCCTTCAGGGGCGATTCGGCCAGGGCGGTGAGGGTGCCGTAGGTCTCGGCGTTGGAGCCCTCGGTCAGGATGCGGTCGACCTCCCGCCGGGTCAGGTCCCCGCTGATCGCGTACCAGAAATCGCCCCGCTCGGTCAGCTTGAAGACCTTGTTGCCGGCGTGATAGAGCACGCTCGCATCGTGCCGCGAGATGAGGAACGGCGCGTCCCAGTTCCAGCGCAGCTGCTCCTGCCCTTCGTCCGGCGCCGCCCGCAACGGTCTGACGAGCATGGTCTCCAGGTCGATGCGGCCCAGGTTCCCCCCCTGGCTGGTGGCGTAGACCACGTCCGGATCCTCGCGGTCGAACGCCAGGCCGAAGCCGTCCCCGCCGTACACCGCGGTCCAGTCCTCGTTGAGGATGAACGCCTTCCCGTCGGCGCCCGAGTTGAACTTCACGGCGCTGGGGCCGATCCACGAGCCGTTGTCCTGCAGCCCTCCGCCGACCCGGAACGGGGTGCTCATGTCCATGTCCACGTGGTAGAACTGGCCCACCGCGATGTGGTTCAGCAGGTCCCAGGTCTCGGACCTGTCGTGGCTGACGTAGATGCCGCCGTCGTTGCCCAGGAAGATCCGCTCGGGATGCTCGGGGCAGACGGCGATGGCGTGATGGTCGACGTGCACCTCGGTCGACCCGCTGTTGCGGAAGGTGAGGCCGCCGTCGTCGCTGATGGCGACGTTCCAGCCCGGCATGTAGACCCGGTCGACGTTTTCGGGGTCGACGGCGATCCGCGAGAAGTAGAACGGGCGGAAGTTCAGCTCGTTGATGCGCCGCCAGGTCTCGCCGCGGTCGTCGCTGCGGAACAGTCCGCCGGCGGGAGACCGGTCGTCCCAGGCGCTGCGGCCGATGCCGCCCTGGTCGCTCTCGATGGTGGCGAACAGGACGTCCGGATCGCCGGGAAACACCGTCAAGCCGATGCGGCCTGTGCGCTCGGGCAAGCCTTCGCTCAATCGCGTCCAGGTGGCCCCGGCGTCGTCGGACCTCCAGATGCCGCCCTTGCCGGTGACGCCCTCGAAGCTCCAGGGCTGCCGGAAGGCCTTGTACATCGCGGCGTAGACGGTCCGCGGATTCCGGGGATCCAGCACCACGTCGCAAGCCCCGACCTCGTCGTCCACCTTCAGGACGTGCTGCCAGGATTGGCCGCCGTCGCTGGTCTTGAAGATCCCGCGCTCCGGATTGCGGCCCCAGAGGTGCCCGAGGGCCGCCACGTAGCAGACCTCCGGATCGTCGGGGTCGACGGCGATGGCGGGGATGTTGTGCGTCTCGGCGAGGCCCAGGTGCTCGAAGCCGGCCCCGGCGTCGGTGCTCCGGTAGACCCCGTGGCCCCAGGACGAGCTGTTGCGTCCGTTCCCCTCGCCCGTGCCCACCCAGACGATGCGGCCGCGGCCCTGTTCCTCGCGCTCGGCCGCCGGCACCGTATCCCCCTTGGCCTCCATCGCCGCCCAGCCCGGCCAGTCCGCCGGCGCGTGGGCCACCGCGATGGCGCCGATGCTCGCGGTCTCCTTGTCCCGGAACACCTCGCTGAAGGTGGTGCCCAGGTTGGTGGTCTTGAAGATGCCGCCCCCCGCGAATCCCACGTAGAATGTGCTGCAGTTTCCGGGCTCCAGGGCGATGGCCGCCACGCGGCCGCCCATGTTCGCCGGCCCGATGCTGCGCCAGCCGATGGCGCCCAGGTCGCCGGCGGTGACGACGCGGCCCTCCTCGGCGGCGTTCAGGGAGGGGGCGGCCAGGGTGACGGCCGCCAAGGTGATGATCGCCAGGGCGATGGCTGCCGCCGATGCGGCCGGCTGACGGATCCAGGGGAAGCGCTTCACGGTCATCCTCCCGGCTTGACGAATCGCCAAACCTTGTTAGTTAGTGAGTAACCCGGTGATCACCGGGTCGGGGCTTGCCCGGCAAGATCCCCCGAGCGTCCCTGACCGGGATCCGCGCTCTTGACCGGCAAGTCCGGACGGCTGTACGCGGAACCTGACAGGAGGCGGATCATGATCGACATTAAAAAAATCCTATGCCCCATCGATTTCAGCGAACCCTCCCTGGTCGCCCTGAGCACCGCTCGCGGTCTCGCCGCCCGCTTCGGCGCCGAGCTTCACCTGATGCACTGCGTCGAGCCCATTCCGGTTCCCGCCGGACCGACCACCCAGATCGGCATGCCGGCCGAGACCCTCGACGTCACGAGCTACCAGAAGCACATGCTGCAGCGGGCCCGCGAGGATCTTGAGAAGCTTTCCTCCGAACATTCCACGGACGACACCCCCGTCCGCATCCACCTCGCCGAGGGCAAGCCCCAGAACGAGATCGTCGCCTGCGCCGGGGACATCGGGGCCGATCTGATGGTCATCTCGTCCCACGGCACTTCGGGCTTGCGCCGCTTCATCTTCGGATCGGTGGCCGACAAGATCGTGAGGACCTCGCCCTGCCCGGTGCTGACCATGACGCCCGAGGCAACAGATTGACCATCAGCGGCCCTTCATGCCCTGGAACAGGGCCGCGATCAGCTGCGGATCGTCCGGCAACAGCCCCGAAGCGGGCAGGCGTCCGACCAGCTCCGCCCAGCGGGGATCCTGGGCGTAGGCCCGGCGCAGGTACGGGACCGCCTCGTCCGCCCGGCCGTCGCCGGCCAGGGTGATGCCGATCCAGAAGGCCGCTTCCCCGTTGGTCGCGGCATCGGGCGCCAGGGCTCCGGCCTCGCTGTAGGCCGCCATGGCGCCTTCCACATCGCCGCGGGTCCAGGCCTCGTCCCCCTCGTTCAGCTTCAGGTAGACCCGCTGCAGGTCCACCAGCCGGCGCAGTTCGGCCACCGGGTCGGGATGATCCTCGATGCGCAGATCGAAAAGGCGGTCGCGCCAGGGCACCCCGGTCGGTTCGCCGCTGACGACCAGCAACGCCGCAGATTGTCTCCCGCGGATATCTCCGCCCTCGCCCTCGGCAGCCTCCAGGGCGGCCAGCAACCGGGCGGCCAGGTCCCCTTCGGCGGCCTCGTAGGCGCGGGCCATGGCGCCCCATACGGTGGAATTCTCCATGAGGTTCGCCTGGACGGAGTACTGGGCCCCCGCGTGGTGGCCGGCCGCCGTGATGCAGAGCGCACCGGTGTGGGCGGCCACCCGGCCGGTGGCGTCGACCATGGCGACCTGCCTCACGTCGCGGCCCTCGTCGGTCGAGGTCAACGCCTGCAGGGCCTGCTCCGCGCTGCGGCCCAGCCGCATGAGCTCCAGGCCGAGCGGACCGTAGCTGGGCTCGACGAACGACTGGGTGGCAACCGCCCCCACCCCGGCCTCGGCCCAAGGCACCAGGGCCCCCACGCTGAACCAGTGGGATTGCACCGCCACTCCGAGCTGTCCGGTCACCGTATCGCGGGCCACGATGGAATAGGTCGCCACCGGACGCCGGGGCATGGCGAAATCTCCCGCATCTGCCGGCGCGGGGAGCATCAGCCAAGACAACAGGATCAAGCACACCGCACGCATGGTGAATCCCCCGGGGTTCGGGTCAAGAATGATCCCTATTCTGCCACGAAACAGTCCTTTCAGCCACGATCCTTTGCTCCCTTACCAAGGGGGGGAAATTGAGCTAGATTGAGACAGGAAGTCCGGATCCGAATGTTGAGGGGAGATTTCCATGAAAACCTTGACCATTCTATCGGCAGTCCTGGTCCTGGCCACCTTCGGGGGATGCAAGGACGAGGACCCATTCGACGAGGGCGCCGACCGCGCCCGCCTCGCGGCCATGGAGGCCGCCATCGACGACTTCATCGGCGAGCCCCTTTGCGGCGATGCGTCCGAATGCCGGGCCGCTCCCTTCGGCGCCAAGCCCTGCGGCGGCCCCTGGACCTACAAGGTCTTCAACGCCACCGCAGTGGACACCGTCGTCCTGTACGAGATGATCTCCGAGTACGATGCCTACAACGAGGTGCTCAACCAGCGGTACGGCTGGAACTCGGACTGCATGTTCGTCGAGGCCCCCGCCCTCGATTGCCTCGACGGCCGCTGCGTCCCCGTGAGTCTGCCCTGACATGGCCCTCATCGAACTGAAGGACGTCTCCCTGGCCCTGGGCGGTCCCACCGTCCTGGACCGCGTGCACTTCCGGGTGGAGCCGGGGGAGCGCATCGCCTTGCTGGGCCGCAACGGGGAGGGCAAGTCGACCCTGCTGCGCCTGCTCTCGGGCGACCTCCAGCCCGACAGCGGGGAGATCCTGCGGCCCCGGAAGCTGCGCATGGGAGTCCTGCCCCAGGAGGTGCCGTCCGGCCTCGACGGCGCCGTGAAGGACGTCGTGGCCTGCGGCCTGGCCGCCACGTCCGAGGCCGCCCACGGCGAGACCTGGCAGCTCGACCACCAGGTCGACAAGGTGCTGACCCGCATGGGCCTGGATCCGGAGGCGGTCTTCTCCCACCTGTCCCAGGGCAACCGCCGCCGCGCCCTGCTGGCCCGCGCCCTGGTCGGCGATCCCGACGTCCTGCTGCTCGACGAACCGACCAACCACCTGGACATCGACGCCATCGCCTGGCTGGAAGGCGAACTCCAGCGGTTCACCGGCACCCTGTTCTTCGTGACCCACGACCGCGCCTTCCTGCGGGGAGTCGCCGGCCGCATCATCGAACTGGACCGCGGCCGCCTGCGCGACTGGACCTGCGACTACGACACCTTCCTTGCGCGCCGCGAAGAGCTGCTGCGCACCGAACAGGCCCAGTGGGCCGAATTCGACCGCCGCCTCGCCGAGGAGGAGGTCTGGATCCGCCAGGGCGTGCGCGAACGCCGCACCCGCAACCAGGGCCGGGTCCGCCGCCTGCTGGAGATGCGCGAGGAGCGGCGGGTGCGCCGCGCCCAGACCGGCGAAGCCGATTTCCAGATCCAGGATGCCGATCGCAGCGGACGGCTGGTCGTCCGCATCCGCAACCTGGAGTTCGCCTGGGGCGACCGGACCATGGTCCGGGACTTCAGCACCATGATCATGCGAGGGGACAAGGTCGGCATCCTGGGTCCCAACGGGTCGGGCAAGACCACCTTGCTGCGCCTGCTGCTGGGGGAACTGCAGCCCTCCGCGGGATCGGTGCAGCTGGGGAGCAACCTGCGGATCGCCTACTTCGACCAGCAGCGCGAACAGCTCGACGAGACCCGCACCGTCCAGGAGAACGTGGCCGAGAGCGGCGGCGACAGCATCTCCTTCGGCGGCCGGAGCCTCCACGTGATCACCTACCTGCAGAAGTTCCTGTTCACCCCCGACCGCGCCCGCAGCCCCATCACCCACCTGTCCGGAGGCGAGCGCAACCGCCTGCTGCTCGCCCGCCTGTTCACGCGCCCGGCCAACCTCCTGGTGCTCGACGAGCCCACCAACGACCTCGACCTCGAGACCCTCGACCTGCTCGAGGACCTGCTGATGGAGTTCGACGGGACCCTGCTGCTGGTCAGCCACGACCGCGACTTCCTGGACAACGTGACCACCAGCACCCTGGCCCTCGAGGGGGACGGCCGCATCACCGAGACCGTGGGCGGCTACAGCGACTGGGCCCGGGTCTCGGTGGCGCAGAGGCTGCGGGCCGAGGAGGAGAAGAAGAAGGAGAGGAAGGCCGGCGGGCCCCGGCCGGCCGCCGCCGCGCCCGCAGCGCGTCCCCGGAAGCTGACCTTCAAGGAGCAGCGCGAACTCGAAGGCCTGCCCCTGCGGATCGAGGAGCTCGAGACCGAGCAGTCCGACCTCCACGGCAGGCTCGCCGATCCGGCCCTGTACCGCGGGGAACCGGCCCGGGTGGCCGACCTGAAATCCCGGCTGGATGCCATCGTCGCCGAGCTGCCGCCCCTCTACGCCCGGTGGGAAGAGCTCGAAGCCCTGCGCTGACCGGGGAGCCGCCATGAAGATCCTGCTGAACTCCACCAAGACCATGGACCCGACGGCCGCAGCCTCCGTCCGGTTCACGCCCACCTCGCCCGCCTGCGCCGACCGGGCCGCCGTGCTCGCCACCGCCCTGAAGGCCCTGGGGCCCGCCCGGCTGAAGAAGGATCTGGCGCTGAGCGACAACCTGCTGCCCGCTGCCAGGACCGATATCGCGATGTGGGGAGAGAAGGGCCGCCCTGCCGCCGCCTCCCTGTTCGCCTTCACGGGTCTGGTCTACAAGCACCTCGATGCGCCTTCGTTGACCTCCGCCCAGCTTCGCGACGCCCAGAAACACCTGCGCATCCTGTCCGGACTCTACGGATACCTGCGTCCGTTCGACCTGATCGAGGCGTACCGCCTGGAGATGGGCGCGCGCTGGTCTCCCCCGGGGGCGAAGAACCTCGTCGCATACTGGCGGGACGTCCTGACCTCCGCCCTCGACGCGGACCTGAAACGCGGTGAGCCCGTCATCGACCTGTGCGCCCAGGAATACATGAAGGCCGTCGACACCGGGGCGCTCCGGGGCCCGGTCATCTCTCCCGTGTTCAAGGAGACGCGTCCGGACGGTTCCTTCAAGACCGCTCCGGTCCACGCCAAGATGGCGAGAGGGGCGATGGCGAGGTTCATTGTGACCGAAGGGGCGAAGGCCCCATCCGACCTGCTCGGGTTCCACGCCTACGGGTGGGAGGCCGCGAGCGAACCGCCCGCCGCGGGCCCCTGGCTGTTCACGAGGCCGGCGACGGGCTGATCCGGTGATCCGGAAGCCGGGAGGACCCCTCATGAAGATCCTGGTCGCGATCGACTTCTCCGATGCCTCCGAATCCGTCGTGGCCCGGGCCTCCGCCCTGGCCGGACCCCTGGACGCCGAGGTCTGGCTGATCCACGTCGCCGAGCCCGATCCCGACTTCGTGGGATTCGCGGCCGGGCCGCAGTTCAAGCGCGACCTGGTCGCCGAGGACCTGCACAGGGATCACGCCGCCCTCGAGGAGATGGCTGCAGGCGTTCGGGAGGGCGGAATCCCCTGCACGCCCCTCCTCATCCAGGGTCCGACGGTGGAGAAGATCCTCGCCGAGGCCGACAAGCTCGCCGTGGACCTGATCGTGATCGGCTCCCACGGCAAGGGCGCCTTCAAGCAGATGCTCTTCGGCAGCGTGAGCCAGGGCATCCTCCAGGGTGCCGGGGTGCCCGTGGTGGTCGTGCCGACCCGACACCCCGGCCGGTGAGCCTCACCAAGGCGGGGACGCACGCGGGCGGGACATTGAACCCCGCCGGCCGTTCCCGTATCATCATGGGGGCGCACCGGACCCTTCGCCCACGCATCCCGCGGGTTCCGGGCCCCCGCCGACCACCTGAGAGGAGGGGATTCCTTGCCTCCGGCCGCCCTCCGGTCAACCTGGCCCCTGCTCCTGCTGCTCCTGGCAACCGGCGGCGCATTCCTGTCCTCATGCCAGGACGATCCCGCCGCCCCGGGCATCATCCCTCCCCCATCCGGCCGGATCCTGATCGATAGCTCCCCGGACACCGTCGCGGTCCCCTGGTCCCTCATGCTGCCCGATTCGACCGTCATCACCGCCGCAGGGGACACCCTGCTCGCGGCGATGCCCTGCGGGACCTACGCCCTCACCTGGCTGGAACTCGAGGGCTGGCTGGCTCCCAGCCCCGCCGCCTTCGTCGATTCCCTCGCCGACGGGGCCGACCTCCTGTTCACCGGGGAATTCGTGGTCCGTCCTCCCTCGGGCACCATCGAGATCCTCTACTATCCCTTCGAGCTGCTGCCGGCCTGGACCCTCGGCGGTCCCGACGGTCCCCTGTTCGAGAGCGCAGGGGACACCCTGCTCCCGGACATGCCGGTCGGCGACTACTACCTGTTCATCCAGGACCTGGACGGATGGGACCTGCAGGGATTGCCGGTGAGGACCGGGACCCTGCAGGAGGGCCGGACCCTGACCTTCGGTTTTTCCTTCAGGGTGGCGCCTCCGCCCCGGACCGCCCCCATCAAGATCGACACCCGGCCCGACTTCATCGACATTCCCTGGCACATCGAAGGTCCCGACGACCTGGTGCTCGACGGCCTCAACGACGCCTTCTTCCCCGAGATGGTCACCGGCGTCTACTACGTGACCTGGGGCGAGGTGCACGGTTACCTGCCTCCCTACACGGGCACCTACCCCTTCCTGCTGAGACCCAACATCCAGCTGAACCTCCCCGGATGGTACGAGGAGGATCCGCTGGACTGGAGCGACATCGTCATCGACCCTGACCCCGACGAGGCCCAGGCCCCCTGGATCCTGACCGGGCCCGACGCCTTCCACGAGGAGGGAAGCGGAGACGCCGTCCTGGAGCACTTCCTGGACGGGGGCGAGTACACCATCGTCTGGGGCGAGGTCCCCGACATGGCCACTCCCGTGCCCCCCACCGGGACCGCAACGGTGACCGGCCTGCAGGATCTGGTGTTCCACGGCGACTACATCCCCGTCATTCCCTTGCCCGTGCCGGGGATCACGGTCGGACCGGGTCCGCAACTCGGGGAGATCACCCTGGAGTGGCAGTCCCTCCACGCCTCGTATCATCCCATCGTGGAATACCGGACGGCCTTCAGCACGGCCGGTCCGATCACCGGGGAGAACTGGGACGCCGCAGTCCCCCTGGAGATCCTACCCCACACCGGACCGGGCATGAGCTTTTCCGCCGACTATTCCGTCCCCGAGCACGGCCTGGTTCCCGGCGCCATGACCTGGTTCATGGTCCGGGCGGTGGACGACCACGGCAACCTGTCCACCATCGAAGGGGAGCATGCGCAATTGGTGCCCATGACCGTTCCGGTCTTCGGCCGGATCACGGGAATCGGCGGCGAGCCGCTGGCGGGCATCCCGGTGGAGATCGGGCTGGACGGCGCATCCCTGGGCCGGATGGCGACGGACGCCGACGGGGCCTTCCGGTTCGAGGCGGTCCGCAACATCGACGCGATCGCCGTCGGGACCCGGGCGGCCGAGGTCGACCCGGGGGTCTGGTACGACCACGTCATCGCGCCCCGCCTGTGGGACGGCGCGACCCCCGCCGACATCACCCTCATCCCCCGTTATCCCATCGACCCGGTCTGCAGCAACTATTCCGGGGAGTTCCTCAACTACCTGCGGACCATGACCAAGACCGTCCACCCCACCGGCAACCGGCCCGACCTGCGCCTCTACCGCTGGGACACCTTTCCCCTGAGGGTCCACGTGCCCGGCCACGTCAACGAGGCCGGCATCGATCTGGCGGAACTCTGCAGGGGGATGGTCGATCTGTGGAACACCACCATGGAGGCGTCGCTGTTCGTCCTCGTCGATGAACCCGGCGCCGCGGACGTCCTCTTCCGCTTCGGCGACGATCTGCCGACCCTCAACGGTCAGGTCTCCATCCTGGCGCCGGGGGGCGGCTACACCGTCGGCGACGTGGTGCCCGAAAGGATGGAGGTCTACATCAACCGGACCATGGCCGTCGTCCAGCGCATCCAGGAGGTGGCCCTGCACGAGCTCGGACACGTCCTGGGCGTGGCCGATCATTCCCTGTGCTCGGAGGCCGGCTACCTGATGTACATCAGCTCATCCGGCGCCCTGGACAACGGTCCCGGGAATGCGATCCATCCCGACGAGCGGAATCTCATCCGCACCATCCTCAGCCTGCCCCAGGGCACGGACATGGGCGGGTACCGGATCGACTGACCGGCTCTTGATCCCCTGAAACCATCCCCGGCCTTCCCTCGTCCTATAAGCCACCCCCGACCACACCCTACGGAGGACCGTCGTGAACCGCCTGATTTCGACCATCCTGTTCGCTCTGGTCGCAGTCCACTCCTTCGCCGAACCCGTGATCGTCCGGAACGGCCCGACTCCCGCCCACGGGATCCGCACCCTCCAGCTCGAGGAGATGTGGCGCGCCGGCGGACCCGACGACGAGGAGAACTTCTTCGGGCTGCTGACCTGGGCCGAGGAGGGGCCCGACGGATTGCTCTACGTCCTGGATGTCCAGCTTTGTCAGGCCAACGTCTACGACCGCGAGGGCAATCTGGTGCGCACCCTCTTCGGCGAGGGCGACGGGCCCGGCGAGGTGCGCCGCCCCCGCGACCTGGTCATCCTGCCGGACGGGTCCGTCGGCGCGGTCCAGGAGTTTCCCGGCAAGCTCGTCCGGGTGGACGGGGACAACAATCCCCTGCCCGGAATCACCCCGCGGCTCGGCGACGCCGCCGACGGCGGCTTCGTGGCCCTGAGCGGCGCCGAGTCCCGCGGCGGGTCCTTCATGATCGCCGGCGTGCAGATCTCCCCCGGCCCCCGCGACGGGACCCAGGAGCGTCACATGTACCTGGCCCTGGTGGACGAGGAGGGGGCCATCGGTCCCATCCTCGTCGAGCGGAAGGTGGACTGGGATTTCTCCCATTTCGTCTACGATGAAGCCCTTAACCTGCCCAGCTTCTTCTGGGCCAGCGCGGTGGGACCGGACGGGCGCATCTACACCGCCCCGGACCGCGACAGCTACCTCATCCAGGTCTTTGCCCCCGACGGCTCCCTGGAACGGACCATCGAGAGGGAGTTCACCTCCCGCAAGCGCACCGCAGAGGACAAGGCCTGGATCACCAACCTCATGGACGGCGCCTTCAGCCAGCTTCCCTTCACCTACGAGCTGAAGATCTGCGACACCGACAGCGACATCCACTGGCTGAACCGCAGTCTGCAGGTCGACGAGGAGGGGTTCCTCTGGGTCCTGTCCAGCCGCGGGGCCCGCGACCAGGAACCCGGCGTGCTGGCGACCTACGACGTCTTCGCACCCGACGGGTCCTTCGACCGGCAGGTGCGCGTGGCCTGCGAGGGCGACGCCACCGAGGACGGGGCGTTTCTCATCGGCAAGGATCGGGTCCTGGTGATCAAGGGTTTCGTCGACGCCACCAGCACCATGTTCGGCGGCACTCCGGCGGGGGAGGAAGGCGGAGACGCCGATCCCATGGAGATCGTCTGCTACCGGATCACCGGCGAGGAATGACCAGAAGAGTGATGCCGGTCTGCATGATCCGACCTCCGGAAGGTGACCTGGACGACGTTACCCCAAACTACCCGATTGGTCCGGGGTTTGTTCGGTTTCCGTACGCCAACTCTTGTTGAACAGTTTCCCGTGCCTGGGCTACCATGGATCCGTCAATCTCGCCGACTGGTCTTCAACGGGCTCCCCGAGCCATCCCCGGAAGGACGTTCCATGGCCCATGTGACCAAGGATGCCATCGCCGGCCTGCCCGCCAATGCGCGGCGGCCCCTCGAGCCAGGAGAGCGCTACATCCCGGTGGTTCCCGACGAGAACGTCCTGGAGGTGACCCCCCGTTCGGTCACCCTCGGCCTCGTCCTCTGCGCCGTGTTCGCCATGTCGGCGGCCTACGTGGCCCTCAAGCTCGGCCAGGGCATCGAGGCGGCCATCCCCATCGCCATCCTGGGCATCGGCTATTCCCAGATGCAGAAGCGCAAGAGCACCCTGCTGGAGAACGTATTCGTGCAGTCGATCGGCGCCAACTCCAGCCACGTGGTCTCCGGGGCGGTGTTCACCATCCCGGCCCTCTACATGCTGGCGGCCGACCCCACCAGCGGTGTGGCCCAGCCGTCGGTCTGGCAGGTCATCACCGTCTCGTTCCTGGGCGGGTGCCTGGGCATCCTGTTCATGATCCCCCTGCGCCACAACTTCATGGTCGAGATGCACGGCCGGTTCCCCTGGCCCGAAGCCACAGCCACCACCGAGATCGTGCTGTCGGGCGAACGCGCCGGGGGCCAGGCCCGCATCCTGGCCATCGCCGCCGGCCTCGGCGCCCTCTACGACGGGCTGGTCCTGGTGCTTCGAGTCATGGCCGAGCAGATCAACTTCCGTTCGGTCTGGATCGGGAGGTTCATGGAGGGCCACTTCCTCAAGCTGTCCCTGCTGAACAACGCCGCCATCATGGGCGTGGGCTACATCATCGGGCTCAGGTACGCCGCGATCATCTGCGCCGGTTCCTTCATGGCCTCCTGGCTGCTGGTGCCCATCGTGCACGCCATCGGCCAGCACGTGCCCGAGGTCCTCGCTCCCGGCATCAAGCCCATCGGGGACATGACCATCACCGAGGTCTTCAAGTACTACGTCCGGATCATCGGCGTGGGCGGCATCGCCGGGGCCGGCATGATGGGGATCCTGCAGTCGGTCCCCTCGATGGTCCGCAGCATCCGCGCCAACCTCAAGGGAATGAAGAGCCAGGACAAGCGCGAGCGCACCGCGGTGCCCCGCACCGACCGCTCCCTGCCCAACTCGGTGACGGGTATCGGCCTGGTGGTTTTCGCCCTCTGCGCCGTCCTGTTCTTCAGCTACGGCATCGGGCTTTCCGGGGCCCTGGGCTATGCCCTGGCCGGCACCGCCCTGGTCATCTTCATCGCCTTCCTGTTCGCCCCCGTGTCCGCCCGGGCCATCGCCATCGTGGGCACCAACCCGGTCTCGGGCATGACCATGCTGACGTTGATCATCACCGGCCTGGTGATGCGCAACATGGGCCTTTCCGGAGGCCAGGGGATGTTCGTGACCATGATGGTCGGCGGCGTCGTCTGCACGGCCCTGGCTGCGGCCGGTGCCCTGGCCAGCGACCTGAAGATCGGCCACTGGCTCGGCGCAACCCCCGCCAAGCAGCTGTCCCTGAAGTTCGTGGGCACGGCCGTGGCCGCCATCTTCTGCGGGCTGGCCATGTGGGTCCTGTCCCAGCAGCCGGGCGGCTTCGGCAGCTCCAGCATCCCCGCGCCCCAGGCCTCGGCCATGAAGGAGATCCTGGTCGGGATCTTCGGCACCACCGAACAGCCCCTGCAGTGGTACCTGTTCGCCCTGGGGGTCGTGTTCGCCATCGTGCTGCGCATCATCGGCGTGCCGGCCCTGGCCTTCGCCCTGGGCATGTACCTGCCCATGGAGATCAACACCCCCGTCATGCTGGGCGGGTTCCTGGCCTGGCTGGTCCAGCGTCAGGGCAAGGGCGATTCCGAGGAGACCACGAAGACCCGTCATCAGCGGGGCATCCTCATCGCCTCGGGCCTGATCGCCGGTGGCGCCCTCATGGGGGTGTTCAACGCCATCCTGAACGTGGCGTTCGGGGCGGACAAGATGGCCGGCCTGCACGTCCTCGACGAGCACGCCTTCGAGGGCCTGCTGGGCGAGGGCATCGCGCTGGTCCTGCTGATCACCCTGTGCGTGACCGTCGTCCGCTGGGCGAAGGGCGCGGCCAGGGCCTGATCGGTGAGGTGATTCCGTCCCCGGTGGTCCGATCGGCCGCCGGGGGCGAGGCATCCATTCCCCCCACGATCCGGGGAAGCCGCCTCCCGGCTCCTCTGCTATATTGTGATCGACCGCCTCCCACCGGCGATCCTGAATGGAGCCGCCCATGAAAGTATTGCTCGTCGAACCCCGGACCCCCGAGACCTTCTGGAGCCTGCGCCACGCCCTGCGTTTCGTGGGGAAGCGCGCCGCCAACCCCCCTCTCGGGCTGCTCACGATGGCCGGTCTGTTGCCAAGGGACTGGGACCTGAGGGTGACGGATCTCAATACCGGCGGCCTCACCGACGCCGAGATCCTTTGGGCCGACTACGTGATGGTCAGCGGAATGGTCATCCACCGCGACGGGGTCGTCGATCTGGGCGACCGCTGCAGGGAACTCGGGCGGCCCTTGATCGGCGGAGGCCCCCTGTTCAGCGATGAGGCCCGCGGCGATCTGGGAGTCGATCATGTCGTCGTCGGGGAGGCGGAAGAGACCGTCGGCGAACTCGTGGCCGACATGCTTGCCGGGCGGGTCAAATCCCTCTACACGGCCTCCCGCTTCCCCGATCTCTCCCTGACCCCTTCGCCCCGGTGGGATCTCCTGGAGATGCGGCACTACGCCACGATGTCCGTCCAGTCATGCCGCGGTTGCCCCTTCGATTGCGAATTCTGCGACGTGGTCGCCCTCAACGGCCGCAAGCCCCGCTACAAGTCGCCGGAGCAGTTCGTCGGGGAACTCGAGGATCTGCGGGCCAGGGGCTGGCGCGGGCCGGTCTTCATCGTGGACGACAACTTCATCGGGGACCGCAACCGCTGCCTGGAACTGCTCCGCGCCGTGATCGCCTGGCGCCGGCGGACGCATCCGCCCATGGTCTTTCTCACCGAGGCCTCGGTGAACATGGGGGCCGATGCCGAACTGCTCGAACTGATGGTCGAAGCCGGGTTCAAGAAGGTTTTCCTGGGCATCGAAACCCCCAGCGCCGAAAGCCTGCACGAATGTCACAAGCTGCAGAACCTGCGGGGGGACCTCGGCGACGCAGTCCTCGCCATCCAGAACGCCGGGATCGAGGTCATGGGGGGGTTCATCGTCGGCTTCGACAGCGATGAACCGGACATCTTCCAGCGGCAGTTCGATTTCATCCAGAAGTCCGGGGTGGTCACGGCCATGGTGGGACTGCTGCAGGCCCTCCCCAGCAGCCGCCTCTACCGGAGACTCGCGGCCGAAGGGCGTCTCCTGGGGGCCAGCCTGGGGGACAACACCAAGGCGGCCTTGAACTTCGAGCCGCGCCTGGACCGGGAATTCCTGGTCGAGAACTACCGGCGCCTGATGCAACGGCTCTATGAACCGGGCAACTACTACCGGCGGGTCAGGACGTTCCTCGATGCCCACCCGATGCGTGGGCCGAATTCGCCCCTGTCCCGCGCCGATCTCGGCGCCGTGGTCAAGGCCATGTGGCTGATGGGTGTCATCCACAAGGGCCGTCTCGCCTACTGGCGCTTCTTGACGTCCACCCTCGTGCGGCATCCCGGCCAGATCGGTGTCGCCATCACCATGGCCATCACCGGCCATCATTTCCGCATCATGGCCGAAGGGCTCTAGCCCGGATCGGCGGGGACGATTCCCGTCGGCTCGGGGATACCTGGCCATGGATCGAAAGGAACCGAAATGTCCGACAAGGTCTACAAGCACATCCAGCTGACGGGAACTTCCAGCAAGAGCATCGAGGACGCCGTCAACACGGCCGTCGCCCGGGCCGCCAAATCCGTCCACAACATGCGCTGGTTCGAGGTCCTGGACTCACGCGGCACCATCGAGGACGGGAAAGTCGGGCAGTGGCAGACCACCATCAGGGTGGGATTCACGCTGGACGATTGACGCCGATCCCTGCATTTTTTCCGGGCTCTTTCGCAGCCGGCGGGTTATCCTCCGGAGGATCTCCCTCTCAAACCGGACGGAACCATCATGACGAACCAAGCCAACGGGGTGCTGGAACTCTTGCCGCGAGGCGGCGGTTTCCTCCGAGATCCGGCCATCTCGTTCCGCCCCACTCCCGACGACGCCTTCGTGCCCCAGGCCCTCGTGACCCGCCTCCGCCTGATCACCGGCGCGACGGTGGAAGGAACCACCGGCAAGGGCAACCGGGGACCCCAGCTCAAGGACGTCACCGCCGTCTGCGGGATGCCGCCCGGGGACTTCGCCCGCCGCACCCCGTTCGCCGACCTCGTGGTCATCAACCCCGACCGGCGGTTCAGGCTGGGCGCCGGCGGGGATCACTCCATGCGGCTGGTCGACCTGTTCGCTCCCATCGCCCGGGGCACGCGCGGCCTCATCGTCGCCGCCCCCAAGACCGGCAAGACCCGTCTGCTCGAGGACCTGGCCATCGCCATCGCGGCCGACGCCCCGGACACCCGCCTGGTCGCCCTGCTGGTGGACGAGCGCCCCGAGGAAGTGACCCACTTCCGCCGCCGGGTACCGGCCGAGGTCCTGGCCAGCAGCAGCGACCAGGACACCAAGGCCCACGTCCGCCTGGCCGAAATGTGCCTGGCCCAGGCCCGCTGCGAGCTGGAATGCGGCCACGACGTGGTCATCCTGGTGGACAGCCTGACCCGCATGGGCCGCGCCTTCAACCTGCACGGCTCGGGTTCGGGCCGCACCCTGTCCGGCGGCCTGGACGCCCGCGCCCTGGAGATCCCGCGGCGCTTCTTCGGCCTGGCCCGCAACGTCGAGCACGGCGGGTCGGTCACCGTGGTCGCCACCGCGCTGGTCGAGACCGGCTCCCGCATGGACGATCTGATCTTCGAGGAGTTCAAGGGCACCGGCAACATGGAGCTGGTCCTGGACCGGCGTCTGGCCGAGCAGCGGCTGTTCCCCGCGCTGGACCTCAAGCGCAGCGGCACGCGGCGTGACGACCTGCTCTACGACGAGGACGAGCTCGCCGCCCTGAACCGCCTGCGGCGCGGCGTGGTGGACATGGAGCCGACCCGGGCGTTGGGCGGGCTGCTGAAGATGATGGACCAGCACCCGGACAACGCGAGCCTGCTCAAGGCGCTGGCTATCTGAGGAACTGTCCCATTTCGGTCAACCGCCAGCATTCCCCGGCAGTCTTCTCCAAAGGCACATCGATGTTGTTTTCCGGATATCCCGGAGACGGCAGGACGCGCAGGATGACGGCGGCCTCGGTGTCCGAGACCATCCTCTGATCCAGGACCTCGAATCGGAGCTCGACCGGCTTGGCATCGGTCGGAGGTCCATATTTGACCATCAGGCTGTAGTGGGCGGCCATGATCCTGGCCGGCTCCCATTCCCTCAACTCGTCAATGTCGGCCGCCCCATAGAGGACGGCGATGGTGTCCAGTCTTTCCCTGTTCTGAGGGGTCGGTTCCAAATCGAATCTCTCGATGAATTCTGCATGAACGTCCGGGTGCAGACAGGCCACCGCAGTGGTGAAGTCCCTGGCGCCCATGGCCTCGTAGAACCGGACGGCCACCTCTGCGGGTGTTTCCAGCAGGCAATCGGTCTCGGCCGTGGCCGGACCGGCCACGCACCACAGAGTCGATGCCATGATGATGATCCCGATTTTCATGACCCTCCCCCATTTCTCCACGGGACTGGCCCCGCGTCTTCGAATGGCATAAAGTTTCCGGGGAGCTGCCCCCCGATAGAAAGGAAATCGGAATGAAGGACTACACCGCGATCCTGAACGAGATCCACCGGGAAATCCAGCCCCACCTGACCGGCGGCCAGGTGGCCGACTACATCCCCGAGCTTGCCCGCATCCCCCTGGGCGGATTCGGGATGGCCCTGGTGGACATGGACGGGAACGTCCACACCTGCGGCGATGCCGCCCGGCCCTTCTCCATCCAGAGCGTCTCGAAGGTCTTCACCCTGACCCTGGCCCTGAAGGCGCTGGGCGACGACCTGTGGGATCGCGTCGGCCGCGAGCCCTCCGGATCGGGGTTCAACAGCCTCCTGCACCTCGAGTACGAGCACGGAAAGCCGCGCAACCCGTTCATCAACGCCGGGGCCCTGGTGGTGACCGACGTCCTGCTGGATCTGTACCCCGATGCGGTCGACGCCGTGGTCCAGACCCTGCGCCGCCTGTCCGGAAACCCGGACGTTGGAATCGACGAAGCCGTGGCCGCATCGGAGGAGAGCCAAGGCTTCCGCAACGCCTCGCTGGCCAACTTCCTCAAGAGCTACGGCGGGCTCGACCACGAGGTGGGCCGGGTGCTGTCCGCCTACTTCCGGCACTGCGCCATCGAGATGAGCGCGGTGGACCTGGCGTGCGCCGGGTTCTTCCTCATCAACCAGGGCGTTCCCCTCGGCGAAACCGAGCGGTTCATCAGCCCCAACCGCGCCAAGTACATCAACTCGCTGATGCTCACCTGCGGCACCTACGACAGCGTCGGGGATTTCGCCTACCGGGTGGGCCTGCCGGGCAAGAGCGGCGTGGGCGGCGGCATCCTGGCGGTCATGCCCGGCCGTTTCAGCGTCTGCGTCTGGTCGCCCGGCCTCGATGCAGTCGGCAACTCGCTGGCCGGCACCCTTGCCCTGGAATGGCTGACCACCAAGACCGGAATCTCCATCTTCTGAAGATCGCCCCCGGTGTTGGTTTTTTGGCTTCATTACGACGGTGTCCCTCCGGAGCTTCGCGCCGGGGAATACGCGACACCGCGACCGGCCTGACTCCGAAGAAGCCGCCTCGCCCCAAAGACCAGGCGGCTCCCATTTCCGCCTTGTCGACAAATCCCGTTTTGATGTTACCATGTCGCCCGCTCCGTAGCCGGATTATCCGGGGCCGGACCCTTTCCCCTCCCCGGCGGGCCTTGACCGGGACCCTTCCCTGGCTTCGACAACCCTGAGGTTCCCGATCGTGGCGCGTCCCGGGTCATCACGCAAAACCGTATTCGCGATCATCGGCGTCTTCCTGTCGCGCAGCCTGGCCATGGTGCTGGCCACGGTCATCTCGGTGCTGATGGGCAACAAGTTCGGCGTGGGGCAGGCCACCGACAGCTTCTTCTTCGCCCGCCGCATCGCCATGGGTTGCGCCGAGGCCGCCCAGCGGGTCACCAACATCGTCCTGATCCCCGGACTGGCGGCCAAGCTCAACTCCCGGGATCCGGAGCTGATCGGCCGCACCTGGGTCCGCTATCTGAGGAACACCTTCCTCTGGGGCTTTCCCATCACGATCGTCCTCGCGGTGGCCGCGCCCTTCCTCGTCAAGATCATGGGGCCGGGATTCACCCCGGACACCGCCGACATGTCGGTCTACCTGCTGCGCATCCTGCTGTTCATCATCCCGGTGACCGTGCTGGAATCCATCAGCGGCAGCGTCCTGAACGCCGGGCGCCACTTCACCGCCGCGGCGACCATTCCCCTGCTGGGCCGCCTGTGCGTGGTGGTTTCCCTCTTCTTCCTGGTCCCGCCCTGGAACGTGCACGAGCTGGCCTGGGTCATGCTGATCGGTTCGGCCGCCGCCTCCGTCATCCTGGGGCTGGTCGCCCACCGCAAGCTGCCCGGGATGGTCGAGGCGGGCGAGAAGATCGACAGCAAGACCAAGGGCGAGGCCGGCCGCCTGTTCTGGCCGGGATTCCTGGTCTTCTTCACCACCCAGGCCTTCATCTGGCTGGAATTCGGGTACGCCTCGACCCTGGGCGCCGGCGCCATCTCCGAGATGGAGTACGGCTACCGCATCCTGGCCATCCTGCCCGGGGTCGTCTCGTCCAGCCTGACCACTGTCATGTACACCGAGTTCTCGCACCTGATGGCCCAGGGCCGCAAGGAAGAGATGTACCTCAGCCTGGCCCGGGTCACCCGCGGGGGGCTGTACCTCATGGCGCCGGTCATCGGATTCCTGGCCTTCCAGGGGGAGAACATCGCCCGCATCATGCTGCACCACGGCGCCTTTCCGGAATCCTCCATCAAGGTGATCGGGGACGTCATGCTGTACATGGCCTTCTCGGCCATCGGGCTCTACTGCGTCAAGATCTACATCTTCGGGATGTACGCGGACGAATCGGCCCCGGTGCTCAAGATGGTCCTGATCATGCTCGGGGTCACCCTGGCCACCCGCATCATCTTCATCAACCTGTTCATCGACTCGATGGGGCCCGCCGGCATCGCCCTGGCCCGCAGCGTCTCCACCCTGTTCCGGGTGGCCGCCGTCTATCTGCTGCTGAAGCACTACTGGGGCCGCTTCCTCCGGCCCCGCGACCTGGTGGCCATGCTGTCCATGATCGTCTTCACCGCCGTGGCCATGGGGGCCACGCGGTTCGCCAACGACTGGCTGGGCTTCACTCCCGACAAGAGCGTGCCGGTGCGCCTGGTCGGACTCGGGGTCATGGCGGTGCTGGGATTCGGGTTGTACGTCGGCTTGACCTACCTGGTCCGGATGCCGGAAACAGCCAGGATCGAAAAGGCCTTCCGGAAGAAGATCCTGAGGATGGGTTAGCGTCCCTGCCCGGCGTACCGCCCCGGTCGATGGGAATTCGATTTCAAAAATACAATACTGTCATTTTCTGGACAATTTTTGCACAGGAGTGTTGTCCCGGTGGAATTTTATACTTTACCAATCTAATCGGATTATGGTAGTATCATGAAACTCAATATCGCTTGTGCGGTACGGCCCCCTTTCCGAACCTGAGGTTCAGAGGTCTCTCGGATGCAGAACCGGACACGACTTCATCTTCCTTTGGCCACGCCGGCAGCCATGGCCTTGCTCGCCCTTTTCGTTCTCGGCGGACCCGGCTTCAGGGGTGAGGCCGTGGGGGCCGAGATCACGGTGGTGAAGCCGGAATTCCTGGTCAACTCGATCCAGACCGCCGGCCGGCAGTCCCACCCCACCCTCGCCATGAACCAGGACGGGCTGATGCTGGTGGCATGGTCCACCCAGTCGTGGCTGGTCGAGGACATCAAGGCCCGCGCCTTCTTTGCCGACGGCGAACCCTGGACCGGGGAGTTCCCGGTCAACACCCTGGTCCGCGCCGGCACCCAGCATTCCCCCGATTCCGACAACAACGGGAGCAACCGCTGGGTGGTCGTGTGGGCGAGCTTCGAGGGTCTGGACCAGCACCGGGTTTACGCCAAGCTCTACTCCTCCACCAAGATCGACCAGCAGATCGAACTGTCCGTGGACGAGGATGTCTTCGCGCCCTCGACCACCCGGACCAGGCCCGACGTCGCCATGTTCCCCAACGGGGAATTCATCGTGATCTGGGGCCGGACCGAGCCGGGGGGGTCCGAACTGGACACCTACGTCCGGCTGTTCGACAGCCTGGGCGCGCCCTTGACCGCCCCGGTCAAGATCAACCAGACCGCCTCCATCATTCCCCCCGACGGCTCCACGGGAACCCCCGATGTCGCCGTCCGCGAGGTCGCCGGGAGGATGACGGTCATCGCCGCCTGGGCCTGCTGGAAGAATCCCGCCGACCCCATCGCCGAGCTCCGCGCCCGTCGCTTCGATCTGCACGCGATGACCTTCGAGGACGAGTTCCAGGTCTCGCCCCCCGTCGGCCTGTACCACCAGGGCCGGCCCTCCCTGGACATCAACGCGCGGGGGGACGTCCTGGTGACCTGGCAGCAGCGAGATCCCAACGACATGCTCTACGACGTCCACGCCCGCAAGTACACCGAGGCCGATTCGACCTGGGGAGACGTGCTCGATCCCCCGGGCAACGACGAATTCGAGCAGCACCGCGCCCACGGCCGGCTCAGCGAAGCCGGGGGGATCGCCCTGGCCTGGACCCGGACCCACCCCCAGATCAGCGACGACATCTACCTGCAGATGTACGATCCCGCGGGGACTCCCCTTCTGGCGGACATCTACCGCGTGAACGACAACTACAGCAAGGTCCAGCGACGCCCGTCCTTCGCCATGCTGGAATCCGGCGGCAACACCCGGATCGGGATGGTCTGGGAAAGCAGCACCGGCGACGGGGACAGTTACGGGATCTTCGGCGCCCTCCTGGATTTCGACGGGTTCCCCCCTGCCGGGGCGAAGCGATCGAAGGCACCGTTCACCGGCGCAGCACCCCCTGCCGCGGGCTGGGATGTCGCCACCGAAGCCCTGGCCGATCCGGAACCGGCGCCTGGGTTCGATCCGGAAATGCCCGCCGCGGCGGCCGTCCGCCATTCGGCCTATCCCAATCCCTTCAATCCCACCACGACCATCCGGTTCGAGCTGGAGCGGCCCGCCACGGTGGCCCTGGCCATCCATGACCTCGCCGGTCGGCGTGTCGCCACCCTGGCCGCCGCCGCCGAACTCGGCGGGGGCGCCCACGAGTACCGCTGGTCCGGAATGGACGACTCCGGACGGACCGTGGCCTCGGGGGCCTACGTGTACCGTCTGCAAGCGGGAGGAAATTCGGCAACGGGACGGTTGACTGTCATCAAATGATTCCGTATCCATAGGGCACGGTTCCCACCTGGACTTTCACGGAATCCCGGCGAAGCAGGCCGTTCCCCTTCGGCCTGCTTCTGCTTTTCCGGCCGGAGGGCTGATCCGCTCATTCTCCCGCGTACGCATCGAGAGCCGCTTCGACGGTTGGGTATTCCGCCGTTGCCGCGACCTGGTCGAACGCCTTCCGCCACTGCAGCTCCTGTTCCGGCGTTTCCACGCGGCATGCCCAACCGGCCAAGGCCAGGATGGTCGCCGATTCGGACTGTTTCCGGACCGCCAGATCCAGGATCTCCTCCAGCAACGGGCACTCGTGGTCGGATTCCTCGGCGATGGTCGCGATTCCCATGAAGACTCCGGTGTTGGACCCGACGGTGACGATGAAATCGGCGGCCCTGGCGATGACCGCGATGTTGTGCCGGGCCTTGATGACCTTGCCCCCGCACACGAATACCGGTGCCTGATTGGACCGGGCGCCCACCAGCGTTCCGCCCACGGACTTCATGGCCTTCACCTTGGGGACGAAATCGGGACTGCGGGCGACAATCAGCGCCCAGACCAGGAAGACCGCGAGCCCGGCCCATCCGATGGTCTTCATCAGGGATCGTCCGGACTTCATCGGTTCCCATCCTCCAGGTACAGGGCCGTGCTCAGGTACTTCAGGCCCGAATCGCAGGCCACGGTCACGATCGTCCGCTCGGGGCCGAATTCGCGCGCCAGACGCAGCGCCACCGCCACGTTGCCGCCGGTCGAAGTGCCGGCGAAGATCCCCTCGGTCCGCGCCAGCGCCCGGGCCGTCGCCATCGCCTCCTCGGTGGTGACGGTCTCGATGGCGTCCGCCACCCCTTCTGTCCACAAGGGCACCACGAAGCCGGCGCCCACGCCCTCGATCCTGTGGGATCCCGTCGGACCGCCCGACAGCACCGCCGATTCGGCGGGCTCGACCGCCACGATCCTCACCCGCGGGTCATGGGCCCGCAGCCGGGCGGCGATCCCCCGCAGCGATCCGCAGGTGCCCACGCTCTGGACGAAAGCGTCCACCCGTCCTCCGGTCTGCTGCACGATCTCCTCGCCCATCTTCTGGTAGCTGGCCAGCTGATCGGTGTTGTGAAGCTGATCCGTCCAGTAGCTGCCCGGTTCCTCGGCCAGCTTGCGAGCCGTATCGACCATCTCGCGGGTCAGGGCCGCGGTCATCCCCCCGGCCTCGCTGGGCACGATGGTCAGCCTGGCGCCGAGGGCCTCCATGTGGTCCCGCTTCTCGCGGCTGAAGGCGTCGGAGGTCACGATGCGCAGGGGAATGCCCTTGACCGCGCAGACGTAGGCCAGCGACACGCCCGTGCTGCCGCCGGTGTACTCGACCACCGATCCGCCCGGCTGCAGGCGGCCGTCCCGCTCGGCGGCCTCGACCATCGCGAGCGCCATCCGGTCCTTCATGCTGCCGGTGGGGTTCTCGTATTCGAGCTTCAGGAAGATGCGGGCGCTGCCCTCGGGGACCATCCGCCGCAGCGCGTACAGGCGGGTGCCGCCGATCAGGGACAGGCCGTCCCGGCCGAACCGGTCGTCCGACCGCCTCTCCTGCACCTTCCCCCCGGCCCGTTCCAGCCAGCCCGTGCGGCAATCCGTGGGCGCATCGAAGTCCGGCACGTAGGGTTTGATGTCCAGCAGGGGCGTGCCGTCCAGGACGTCGATCCCGTCGACGAACAGATCGCTTCCCTCGATCCGCTCCAGGCGGACGACCGACAGCCCGATGGCGTTCGGCCGCCGGGGCGCGCGCGTGGCGAACAGACCCCGCGGCCGGGAGTCGAGGAACGGAACCACCTCGAGGTCGTGGCCCTCGCTGCGGTGGAACCGGTAGAGCAGGATCACGTGGGAGAAGCCGTCCAGGTCCCGCAGGCCGGCGATGAATTCCGGTCGGACCTCCACCCGGCCCTTGACGCCCGCGGCGCCCGTCGGCTGGATGGGCATCCCCTCCCGTGAAGTGAAGGGGCTGTGGATGATGCCGATCGGCAGGAATTCCATGCCCTACCCCGATCTCAGGATTGCGGTGCGCCGACCGACTTCCGGTGGGCGAGGGAAACACCCAGGGGAAGGGCCACCACGTTCTCGGCGAACTGGAGCATCCACAGGGCCGCGATGTTGCCGAACGAGGTCAGATACCCGGCAACCATGAAATGAAAAAGGGTGAAGGCGATCCCGCCGAGGGGAAAGGCGAGCAGGAAGACCGCCATGAACCGGCTTCCTTCGGCCCGGGGGTGCCGGCGCTGGATTCGACCGGCCACCGGGGCGACCAGCGTGATTCCCGAGATCAACGTCACCGGTACCTGGATGAGCAATTGATCGCTGCCGCCGGTCAGCTTGAAGAACCAGAAGCCCAGCACAGCCGACGCCAGGTTCAGGACGGCGACGAGCAGGGCGGCGCCGGCGATTCTATTCTTGTCCATGAAGTGCTCCCCCTTGGCCCTCATCGTACCACGACCTGGATCGAAGATCCTGCTAGCTTCGACGGTTCAGGACCTGACTCTCAGCAGGACGACCTCCGCCGCCGGCCCTTCGTCATCGCCGGCCTCGGCCGCCTTGCCGAACCCACGAAAATGGGCCAGCCGTCCATCCTCCATCAACACCATCCGGTCGCCTGCCGTGAACCCGTCCACCCGGAGATGGATCCTGCGCACCAGCCCGCCATCGGCATCGAACTCGTCGAAGCAGGCGGCCGCACCGGGCCGGGGCTCCACCCCCGGGGGTTCCACCCAGAGCCGTCCGTCCGGACGCCAGCGGATGCGGCCCACCGCCGGGTGGGTGTCCAGCGCATGGCAATCCTCGGTTCCGCCCAGATCCTTCCAGGCCTCCTGGACTTCCTCCTTCGATCGCCGGCGCAACGCCCACTCGCGGTGCAGCACGAGCCCGTCGCCACCGGGGTCCCGGACCACCACCAGCCATTGGTCCCGCTCCGGGGCGAAGGCCACCCGCCCCTCGCCGGAGATATCGCAGCGTCCCGAGGCGTAGGGCTCGAAGTAGGACCGTTCGTCGATGGTCATGTCGCTCATGTCCTCCCGAACGGTCCGGCCCGCAAGAACGGTCCGCTCCCCGCCGGCTGGGTCGATCTCCGCCAGTTCCTGGATCCGGAAGGCGCCGTCCTTGCCCACCTCCATCCCGCTGCTGGCGATCAGCAGGCGGTCGGCCGCGCACCGGAGCTCCCGGACCGAGGCCACCGGCAGCGCTCCGGGTTCCCCTGCGCCCAGGAGGATTCCTGCCGGCTGGTCCTCGCGGTCGATCATCACGATCCTGCCCGTGCCCCCGAACTGGATGGCGCCGGCGGGCGCGCCCTCGCAGGCGCCGAGGCGGCCGTCCGCCAGGCCGAAGACGCGGTAGGCGCCGGGCAGGTCGCCGGGGCCGTCCCCCGGCCTGCCGGCGATCCGTTGCACCGTTCCATCGGGACCCACGACCAGGATGCGAACCAGCTGGACGTCGCCCAGCAGCACCGTCCCACCTGGGCCCGGAGCCGCCGTCTCGATGCGACCGACCACGGTCGCGGCGTCCACCCCGCAGTCCAGTCGCCACAGGACTTCCGTTTCGAGAGCGACCTCGACGGGAGGGGCTTCGGGCGCCTCGACCACCCGGTAGGAAGACCAGAAGGGCTCGACGGGATCGGGGCCGCCGAAGACCGGCCCCGGAATCGCCGCAAGAAGAGCGAGAAGGAACGAACCGCGATGGGGAAACCGCGTCATTGATGAGACCCCCGATGGAAAGGTCCTGAAGCCTTGACCAGCAACCATCCGCACAGCGCAAGTTCGCCGATGAGCGGAACCGCGTAGAAGGGGGCGACGGCCGATGCGAAAAGGGGAAACAGGAAGAGGGTGAAGCTGCCCACGATGTAGACGGCGCCCGCCAGCACCATCAGGATGCCGAGTATGCGGGGAACGTTCGCCGACCTCGCCAGCAGATAGCCCAGGACCAGGCAGTGGACCCCGAAGAACACCAGCCCCAGATCGTAACCGTGACGGTGGACGTCCATGAAGAACAGGGCCAGGGCGTGAGACTGGTCCTGCGTGAAGGGGCCGGGGGCCGCGCCGCCGGTCACCAGGAGCAGGGCCGCCATCTGGTTCAGCATGTTGACCCCGTAGATCGCCGTCCCGGTCAGGCGGAATCCCGCCGCGACCAGGGACAGCGTCCGGTTCACCGGCCGCAGCAGGACGAACAGGAGCGCCGCCACCGCCACGTCGCACAGGAACACCACGATGTCGCTGACGAATCCGATCCGGAACAGCATTTCCGACCGCACGATGTTGGCGGCGGTGGCCGCGGCATCGCCCCGCACCACGAGCTGCGACCGGACGCCGACCTCGCTGAAGATCCCCAGCACGATGATGATCAGATAGAGGAAGCCTGCTGCGCGGGCGTACCGCCCCTGCGGCGAAACCGCCGGGATGTTCGTCATGCTAATCCCCGCTGGGTTGAACTATCCGGAATTCCAGCATGATCTCGCCCCGGTACCGGATCTTCCAGACCCCCGTATCGGATTCTGCCGCTCCCGCACCCTCAACCTCGACACGATAGGCGCCCGGGTCGACCCCGGTGAAGGGATAGGTCGCAATGACCCCTTCGTCCTCCGAGTACCGGATGACCTCGAAATCGCAGATCTCGTCGCAGAGCGCCATCGGGGTCAACCAGGAATGCGGATTGGGCCGGTTGGGCCCGGACCTGAAATTGCCGTCGGTCGATTCGGTGAAGTATTCACGGGCCGCCATCTCGATTTCGGCAGGTGTCCGGTCGATAAAGGGGATCAGTTTCACCGGGCCGGTATCGTACCTGCTCCACCGGCGACGCGGGCTGCTGTCTGTCTCGTTGGAGCTCGGCTCGCCGCCGAACCCTTCCAGCCGCCGCTCCGGGGCGCGGGTCAAGGTGACCCGTGCGAATTCCCGCTTCACATCCCCGCGCTGGTTGTCGATGGCCATGGTCCAGACGTTCCGATCCTTGTGGTAGCTGAAGGTGTTCAGGATGGCCGTGTCGGGCCCGGTGTTGAAGACGAAGGGCAGGCTGTCCCCCTCGCGAACCGCATGACCGAAGGCGCCGTCCACCAGCCCCCCGCCGCCGGTCGAGTCGAGCCACTGGCAAACGTATCGGCTGGTCTGGTCATTCCAGCCGATCATGACGATGGCCTCGTACACGGGCTTGCCTTCGGCATCCGTTTCCCGGGACGTCTCGGTCAGGCGAAGGTAGTAGTGGTTCAAGACCCACTCGGCCTCGATGTCGTGCACCACCGGGCCGCCGGCGATGGTGCCGGTCATGACCCAGGTTCCTGCCAGCTTGTCGACCAGGGGATCGTGCCAGCCGGGGCCGTCGCCAAGCGACAGGGCGGGCACGAGAAGGACCAGGGCCATCGCCCACAGCAACGTCTTCATCGGGGCATGCCTTTCCGGTTCCGGGCCCGGGACGGATGACTTCCATCCCAGGACCCCACACTACGCGAAGCGGGTGACCGAAGTCCACCCCCCGGGGCCCGAATCAGGACCGATCGCCAAGGCTCGAGGGTATTCCCTCCCGGAACGAGGGATGCTTCAGAACCACTCCGAGTTCATTCCGCAGCCTGCCGTTGTCGATCCTGCGGTTCTCCCTCAGGAACGAGAGCATGCCGGGCGACATGATCCCTTCGGCCTCCGCGGAGGTGATGCGGGGCGGACGCGGCTGGCCGGTCAAGTCGGCGATCAGGTCGTAGAACTCGCCCATCCTGGATGGGTGACCGTCGCTGACGTTGTACGCCTGGCCGTCCACGCCCCGCGCCATGGCGGCGATGCAGGCCGTCACCAGATCGTCCACGTGGATGCGGTTGCTGAACGGGGCGTCCTCGTCGCGCAGGACGGCATTCCCTCCCCGGACGTACTCCACCGGGACGCGACCAGGGCCGTAGATGCCGGCCACCCTGAGGATCGCGACCTCTCCACCGGATTCCCTGCTCCAGTCGAGCAGCCTGCGTTCCGCATCGGCCCGGCGCCGCGCCCGGTCGGTGGTGGGGTTCAGGGGCCGCGCCTCGTCCACGAGGTCGCCGCCGCAATCCCCGTAGACCCCCGTCGTGCTCGTGTAGACGATGCGGGGTGCGGGGTTTCGGCGCCCGAGTCGCCCCAGGAAGCGTTGCAGGCGCGGATCGGTCGTTCCGCGGTCGGGAGGAGGCGCGAGGTAAAAGATCCGTTCATGTTCATCCGGAGGGGGCGGCGATTCCGGTTCGTCCAGATCCAGAACGAGCGGTTTCACGCCCAGATCCAGGAGCCCACGGACGCCGGCGGCGCCCGACACCACGCCGGTGACGGTCCGGCCCTCCTGCACCAGCCGGTCGGCCAGGCGGCGACCGGTGTAGCCGCAGCCGATGATCAGGATGTCGGTCATGGACTGCTCCTGTCGTCCCTGGTCACGCCGCCGCCCCGGCCATTTGCATGGAACCCCGGGTGGAAGTTGACGGTACCAGCGGGAATGGGCCCTTCGAAGGCCAGGGCGAAGAACACCTCGGGGGGAACATCTTCATGGGCAAGATCCTGCGTGTTCGCGAATCCGAACTGCCGGTAGTAGAGCGGGTGGCCGACAAGGCAGCAGCCCCGGGCACCAAGCCCTTTCAAGCGCGACAACCCCTCCTCTATCAGCGCCTTGCCGATCCCCTGCCGCTGGTACTCCGGCAGCACGGACACCGGCCCGAGGCCGTACCAGCCCGGAGTGCCGTCGGAAATCGTCACGGGCGAGAACGCAATGTGCCCCACCACCCGGTCCCCCACTTCGGCGACCAGGGAGATCGTGAGCGCCCCGGCGTCCCGGAGCGCGGCGACGACGAAATGCTCCGTTTGATTGCTGATTTCCAGGGTCGCGAAGGCTGCGATGGTGACGTCGGTGATGGCCTGGGCGTCCCCTCTCGTTTCGCTTCTGATGAGGATCTTGTCCTTCAATCCAGAACCTCCTCGGGGGCCCTGACCATGAGTCAGCGGGCTCCGGCTTTGCGGGGCACGCACGATTTCAGGGAAGCGGCCGGCCTGCACCTACGCAGTGTACCCACCATCGATCACCAGGTCTGCCCCGGTCACGCAGGCGGCGTCATCCGAGCTCAGAAACAGGATTCCAGCGGCCACTTCCGCGGGCTCGGCGAGCCGGCCGAGCGGGGTGCCCACTGCGATGGCCTTCCAGGCCCCCGCTTCTCCATGCTCCCGTTTGAGATCCTCGAAGAACGGCATGCCCTCCCACATGGGTGTCTTGACTCCGCCCGGCACCACGGTGTTGACCCGGATTCGGTCCGCGGCGCATTCGAGGGCGGTCGCCTTGGCGAGCAGACGCAATCCGGCCTTGCTCGAGCAGTAGGCCGCCGCCCCGCCGCTCGCCTTGATGCCCGAGGCGGAGCCGACAAGCACGATGCTTCCACCTCCGCCCTGGCTCTTCATGACCCGAACGGCATGCTTGATCCCGAGGAAGGCACCGTCCAGGTTGACTGAATGGACGTGCCGCCACTCCTCGAGCGACATCTCCCCTACGGGTCTGGCGAAGGAAATCCCGGCGCTGGCCACCAGAACGTCCAACCTGTCCCAGCGACCCACCACCTCGGAGATGATCGCCTCCCATTCCTCCTCGCGGCGAACGTCGAGGCGGAAGGAAACAGCGTCTCCGCCCTCCTCGCGAAGCCTGGCGGCGACCATCTCGGCCCGGTCGCCGTCCACGTCGGTGACCGCCACTCGGGCCCCCTCGGCAGCGAAGATTTTCGCCGTCGCCTCTCCGATGCCTGATGCGGCTCCGGTCACGAGAGCCGTTTTCCCCTGCAGCTTCATCCTGGTCAACTCCGGCCTTTCGTTCGGATGGTGTCGCTGCACCCGCAAGCCAGGTGCGCATGTCAGATTTCGTGCCACACGGAGATCTCAGGTGGTCCCTCAACGAACTCGGGGGCGCGACGGATGAACTCTTGCATGTGCGCCTCCTGCATGTGGGGGCCGAAGTATGTCTCCTGGTCCGTCCATCGCTCGTACAGGAGGAGCTGTCTTTCGTCGGTATCGTTTCGGAGCATCGAGATCCCGAGGCAGCCCGGCTCGGCGGCCGTGACGATGCGGACGAGTGCGGCAATTTCACGGACGGCGAGGTCGGCTTTTTCCGGCTTCATCCTGTACCGGATGAGAACAACGACAGGCATTCGCTCTTCTCCCTCTTCGAAGCGGCTAACCCCTGGCTTCAGCTGCCGGGGCGGTTCCTTCCTGCGGCCGCGAAGTCACGAGGCGAACCCGGCGGCCTCTTTTGCGGCTGTGAGATCCTCGGGGATCTTCAGGGCATTTCCGGCGCGTACCAACGCGAGCCGGGCGTGCCGCAGCGCGTTATCGTGCATCGCGGCATCCTCGGACGCGGCAAGCGATTCGAAGGCCTTGAGCAGTCGCACGACCACTTCGACGGTGCCCGCCCCGTCGCGGGCGATCCCGGTAAATGCGTCGTCGAACATATCTGCCACGGACAATTCGGGCACAGCGACGCGGTCGCACCGGACCTCGGGAACGTCAGCCGCCTTGCCACACTCGTCCCACATCACGAAGAGGCGGACAAGCGTGCCCGTGACATCGATGGCGGTCCCAGGATCGTTGACCGCAGGCGAAAGCGCACGGCTGGCTATCTCCGACAGGACCAGCAGTCCGAACCTCGGATCCTGATCAAAGACCCGCGAGCCGCCTATCATGAACGCGTCCGCGATCGTTTCGGCATCCTCATCGGACACACGGCCTGACAGCTCCCGGAAGACCCACGCGACAGGGCGATTCGGCGCGCAGAAGGTTCCAGGCAACGCCGCCACGACGATTTTCAGTTGCGACTTTTCCGCACGCGCCTGCAATGCGGCGGTGTCGACACGCTGCACGTAGCCGATGGCATCGCCGAAGACCGCCCGGGCTCCCCCCGGGGGACTGTACGCCGGAACACCCCCAAGGCGTGGGGCCGATTGCCGCCCCAGGATCGCCTCCGCGGCTGCCGATTCCACCGTGTCGATCGTATGTTCCAGCCGGCCGAGCCGGGCGATGTTGTCGACCCACTTGATGAAAGTGATGATGATGACCGCCAGCACGACTATCGTCAGGGAGAACAGGGCGAACTGACTCGCCCTGCCGCCATAAATCCCGTTCATCAGCGCAACGAGGGCAATCGCGCTGTAGATGAACGCACCGATGAACACCGAGAGCGCATTCTGCGAAACGTTGTCGCCGATGATCAGCGGCAAAGAGCGGGGCGTCGCGGACCTGCTTGCCGACGCGAAGGCGGCCACCATCGAGGCCACGGCGAACGTGGCCATCATCAGCATGCTCGATGCCATGATCTTGAGCAAGGTCTCCGTCGAGTCCCTCGTGATCTCCGGCAGGACGCGGTTGAGGCCGGTCGTGTCCATGAGTTTGGCCAGGAATACGGCGCCGATGGATAACCCGCATACGATGAGCGGCCTGATCCACAACCGCTCACGGAGACGCTTGACGATGAAGCTCAGTTGATCCCACATCCTCGACTCCCCATGCGCATTCGCCGCCCATCGCTGAAGCGGACATTATAGATACAAACTTGGCTTCCACACATTTTTCGATCGATTCCCACTCGTCTTCATTGGGTTTCCTCGGACGACGATGAAGTCAAGAGATTCTCCCCCGGAGTCCAGGATCTGCGCGCCTGTTCCTTGATCTCCCCGGCTTCGCTCTGCAGGCCGGCCTCCGACTCGGTCGCGACCGTTTCGGGCTCGGCGGCCGGCTTCCGCGGGGCGGGGCCGACCTGCTCCCCGGTCCCGCCGCTTTCCATCATGCGCACGGGCACCCCGGTAGGGAAGGTGACCTCGCGGGCCTCGTCCGGCAGCGAGATGTCAGCATCCTGGAAGGCCCGTTTGACGAGCCGGATGACGGAGGATTTCACCTTCAGCAAGCTGTGTTGACCACCATCGAGCCAGAAGTAGACCCGCAGGTTCACCGTGGACGGGCCAAGGCTCTCCACGAGCACCAGTGGTTCGGGTTCACCCAGGACGGCCGGATGTTCAGCGAGCACCTTCAAGGCGACTTCCTGGGCAAAAGGGATGGAGTCGTCGTAGCCGATACCCACGATGAAATCATCGCGGCGATTGGGATTGCTCGTGAAATTGCGGATCGTGCTCTTGAAGACCGTCGAATTGGGGACTTGCACTTGATTGCCGTCGAGTGTCATCAGAACGGTCGTGCGAGAGGTCAGCCGCTGAACGTAACCCGTGATGTCCGCGATTTCTACCAGGTCTCCCTCACGAAACGGTTGTTGCAAGCTCAGAAAGAGGCTGGCCAGAAAATTTTCGGTGATGTCGCGGAATGCGATTCCCAGCACCAGACCAATCAGGCCTGTGCCGCCCACCACCGTAAGCGCGAGTTGCGTGAGCCCGGCGATACGAAGCACGAGGTAGAGACCGGCAAACATGACCAGCAATCCGCCGGCCCGGGCCAGTACCTCGCGCAATAAGCGGCTGAGGGATCGATCCAGAAGCCCGCGACGCAGCAGGTACACCGTAAACCGGGCGAAGAGCCACGAAAGAGCGATGACGAACACCGCCACCACGATCAGGGGTAGCAGGCGAACG
>JAHJTW010000050.1 GCA_018829565.1 bacterium
CAGGTGTTCCCGGTCCAGGAGATAGACGCCGTTCTCGAACTTGCTCACCGGGGCGTCAAGGGTGTAGTGGGCCATGCCGCGCATGGGACCGCCCATGATCAGACGGCCGCCGCGGGGCTCAGGCAGATCCAGCTGTTCCAGGATCCAGCGGACGGGAGTCCCCACCGGGACCCGCACCGTGACCGGACCGTCCAGCCCGGCCCCCGCCACCGACACCGTCTTGCGGACGAACGGCAGCCCCGCCTGGGAGTCCACCATCCCCAGCAGCTGTTCGACGGTGATCGAGGCGATCCCGTGGGCCCGGAAGGCCTCGGTCGCCGCCACCTTTTCGCCCGTGAGCTCGGGAATCACCAGCCGCCTGATCCGTTTGCGGTAGTCCGCACCGAGGGGCACGATGTCGAGGGAGTCCCCCAGTTCCTTGCGCGCCCAGGCCGCCATCCCCGCGGCCACCAGCAACCGGGGCCGCACCCGGGGGCAGAATTCCCGGAGCCGGTGCAGCCCGGTCTTGACGGCCTCGACCTCCTGCTGGAGCAGCAGCTCGTAGTTGACGGTGGTCGGTTCCTGGTTGACCCCGACGATCACCAGGTGCCGCACCTCGGGATACCGGGCGACGTCCTCCTCGCTGTCGTCGCGGCCCGGGGTGGTCCAGGGACTGACGACCCCGCAGGCCTTCATCAACTCCACTCGCGTGGCCCGCGTCAGCTCGAGGCCCGCCTGGGCCAGGACCCTTTCGGGGGAAAGGGGCGGCACCTCGCTGCGGGCGATGACCACCGCCGGCACGTGGTCGCTGGTGGCCGACCAGACGGGCCGGATCTCCTGCACGGTGCCCCCGATCGAGGCGTGCAGGCAGTTGCCCTGCCCGGACCGGCCGATCAACTGATTGGCCGCGACCTTGTCCCCTTCCTTCACCACCGGTCTGAAGAGGATCTTGCCCGGGTACTCGAGGGCGATGATCACCCGGTCGGGATCGGGGATGTCGATGATGCCGGGACGGGCCGCCTTCGGTTGGGGGACCCGGCGTGCCGGCGATCTGAGCATGTCCAGCAGGTTCATCCTCGGTCCTTCCCTCGTTACCTGAGATGGCAGGCCGCGCAGAGGGGCTGCCCGCCGGGACCGGCGAACCGGTCGGGGTCGTTCTGCAGGTGGCAATCGTTGCACAAGGCGTGGTAGGCGTCGGACACGCCCACCGGATCGTGGCACCCGGAGCACTCGTGGTCCTCGATCTCCAGGAGTCCGGCGTGGTCGAGGAGGTCCGCCGTGTAGTCCGGGTCGTCGTGGCAGGACGCACAACCGCGGAACGGTTCGCCTTCGGGCGCCGTCGCCGGGTGGCAGCTCCGGCAGTTGCGCGGATCCATGGTCGCGCTTTCGTGGTGGCACGCCTCGCAGTCGCCGGCGATGTCCATGTGATCGGCGTGGGTGAACAGGTCCGCACCGGCCGAATTGGGGAGATAGAAGCGGGGTGGATCCTCCGCCGCGTCTTCCCGCAGGTATCCCCCCGCGCCCACGGCGAGGAGCGCCAGGGTGACCACGGCGAGCATCACCGCGCGCCCGCGTCCCGGTTGAGCGTTGGCCATGGATCTACCACTCCCTGCTGTCGTCCAGGATGATCTTGTGCTCGTCGTCGGGGTCGATGAGCTGCCAGCGGCATCCCTCCCGCATGCAGAAGAAGAAGGGCACGCGGATGGTCGAGATGCCGACCAGGACGCAGGCCACCGCCGACGGTTCGTTGCCGCACACCCTGCCCTCGGCCTTCAGCGAGGCGTGGCAGCTGCTGCAGCGCAGGTCCTTGACCTCCTGGCCCTCGGGGATGTGGATGTCGCTGCGCCGCTCGAACACGTTCAGGTAGGGGCTGAGCTCCAGACGACCCTCCACGCCCTCGGCCGTGACCGTTTCGAGTCTCACCATCCCCTCGTGGAGGAGCGACTCGCCGCAATGGGGACAGAAGGTGTTCAGGAACGATCCGGACTTGAGCACGGTCCGGTCGTTGTAGCGGGTCTTGCGCCAGGCCAGGTCCTCCCAGCCGCCTTTCCTGGTATCCCTGTCGGAGGTCATGGCTTCCCCTTTCCCAGCACCTGTTCCCGCGTCAACGGACGGCCCGTCCCGCCGTACAGCGAAGGCAAGGCCTCGTCACAGATGTCGCTGAGCTGATGGACCATGTGTTCGAGATCGGACGCGTTGGTGGGGAGTTCCACCCCGCCCAGCCGCTCGTCCAGTTCCTGGGGACGCGACTCCATGGTCTCGTAGGCGTCCTCCACCGCGTCGACGGCCAGCTGGAAGCTGAGCACCACGTGGTCGTGGATCTGCTGGCCCAGATCCTCCAGGTCCCGCCTGCGGCGCAGGGCCTCGCTGACGATCTCGCCCACCGAGGTCATCAGGTCCATGACCTCGGATGCCTCGAAACCTTCCTGGCGTCGCCGGGCCGCGATGACCTGGGCGTAGTGCCGCATCAGCTGGCGGTCCCGCGTCTGGACCGCGGAATACAGCACCTGATAGATCAAGGTGAGGAACCACCGCATGGCTTCCGGTTCCATCCTGCTGTAGTGCGGGAAACGGTCCCGATGCCCGGGATCGGACACGAAATCCTCGAGGAGCCCGAGGCAGTGCTCCCGCATCTCCTGGAGAGCCTCGGCGATGACGAAGTTCGGCCGCCGCGCCACGCGCCGCAGGGCGGCCTCGTTGCGCTGGTTCCAGGTCTCCCGGTGGGCCTTCATGTTCTCGATCATCAGAAGCAACCTGCGGGAGATGTCCGACCGGCGCGCCGGACTCCAGCCCAGGGCCTCGTAGGTCCGCGAGGCGTCCACCACCAGCTGGCGGTCGATGTACCTGGTCATCCACGGGGCCTCGAAGGGAATCCGCCCCACCAGGCGCCCCAGCCACCAGCGGAGGTAGATGCCCGGACCCGCCAGCCGGCGCGGCATGCAGAACGGCCGCACCTGCTCGCCCGTGTAGTAGCGCGTGGCGATCTGGAAGAGATCCCGGTGGCTGGTGCAGAAATTGGGACTCGCGTTGTAGACGCCGATCCGCGGCAGGGAATCGCTTTTTTCGATCACCGCGTGGAAGAGCTTCACCAGATCCTGGATGTGGATGTAGGTGACGGCGGAATTCCCCTTCCCCCCGAGGATCCGGCTGTTCCAGCGTTGGCCCAGCCAGGTCTGGAGGAACATGTAGAGGGGCGGATACTCGCACCAGTCGCTGAAGACCGCCGCGAGCCGGATGATGGCGCCGGGAAACCACTCGGCGCTGTCACGCACCATGTCCTCGCCCTGGCGCTTGCTCCGGGCGTAGGCGAAGTCCGCATCGGCGGGGGAATCCTCGGTCACGCTGCCGCCGG
>JAHJTW010000051.1 GCA_018829565.1 bacterium
CCGTGAACTCGCCGAGCAGATCCACCAGGCGACCCGCGAACTGGGCCGCAAGACCAAGCTGCGTTCGGTGACCGTCTACGGGGGCGTCGGCAAGGGACCCCAGATCGACCGCCTGCGCGGCGGCGCCGAGATCATCGTCGCCTGCCCGGGCCGGCTGCTCGATCTGTACGAGGAGGGCCTGGTCGATCTGTCCGGAATCGAGACCCTGGTCCTCGACGAGGCCGACCACATGTTCGACATGGGCTTCCTGCCCGACGTCCGCCGCATCCTGGCCGCTCTGCCCTCGCGGCGGCAGAACCTCTTCTTCTCGGCCACCATGCCGCCTGCGATCAGGGGGCTGGCCGATCAGATCCTGAACGACCCGGTGCCCGTGACCATCGGCAGGCAGATTCCCGTCGCCACGGTGTCGCAGGCCTTCTATCCCATCAGCGAGGAGCTGAAGGGCGGGATGCTGCAGAACATCCTGGGCAGGAACATGGGCCGGCGGACCCTGGTCTTCACCCGGACCAAGCACCGGGCCCGTCATCTGGCCCTGGTGCTGGCCCGTCAGGGCCACCGGGCGATCGCCCTCCAGGGCAACATGACCCAGGCCAAGCGCCAGTCCGCCATCGACGGGTTCCGCAAGGGACGCTATGACGTGCTGGTGGCCACCGACATCGCCTCCCGCGGCATCGATGTGACGGGGATCGAGATGGTGGTCAACTACGACATGCCCGACACCCTCGACGCCTACACCCACCGGGTCGGCCGCACCGGCCGGGCTCTCCGCACGGGTGAAGCCGTCAACCTTGCCGCCCTGACCGACAGCCTGCTGGTGCGCCAGATCCAGGACCAGATCGGCTCCCCCATCGAGCAGCAGGTCGTGCCCGATTTCGACTACAGGGGATTCAACCCGAGGCTGTTCATCGCCATCAACCAGCCCCGGCCCAAGCTCGCGCCCAGGCACGCCCACCGCCGGCCCGTCACCCGTGGCGGCGGGCGGCGACGGTTCTAGCCCGATCAGGGGCTGGCCCGGGAACCGGACGATCCGGTCCTGGACACCGGGAATCGGCCAGGCACAGGCAAGGAGGACGGGATGGCCCGATCGAATTTCAGTTTCCAGAAGAGACAGAAGGAACTGGCGAAGAAGAAGAAGCGGGAGGAGAAGCTGGCCCGCAAGCTCGACAAGAAGACGGACGGCCCCGACGCCGATGTCGATTCCGGGGAAGGCTCCGATGGTCCCGAGGGGGATGCGGAGCCGTCCACCGGGGATGACGTCACGCCAGGGCCAGGTGATCCTCCAGCATGACCTGCAACTGAGCCAGCAGCAGGTCATCCGCCCCCAGGGTGAAGGCCTCCTCCGTGGAGGTCAGCACGATACTGGGGTCGGATTCCAGACCGACCTCCAGCAACCAGCAGGCCTTGTCCGCCAGGGCGACGACGTTCAGCAGGGTGCTGCCGGCGGACTTGTCGGTCTCGTGGTGGTCGCGTACGACCTCGCAGTAGATCTCGGGAATGTCCCAGCCGGCCACCAGTTCGTACCCCAGCCTGGCGTGGGCGCTGTTGATGATCTCCGTGACCAGTTCGGGAGCCGGTTCGGCCGGGGCCTCTCCTGCTGCGAGGAGATCGTCCAGGGCCTTGATCAACAGCAGCCCGCCCACGTCATGCAGCAATCCGCCGATGAACGCCTGGTTCTGCATGTCCGAGTAACCCAACTTGGCGGCCAGCCAGCGTGAACCGGTGGCGACGAGCAGGCTGTGGCGCCACATGGGCTCCATGTAGGACTCGAGCTGCGGCGAGCGGACCCGGTAGCGTTCCTTCTCCGAGGCCAGCAGCGCCAGGCGCAGGACCTCCGGCGCTCCCAGGCGCACCGCAGCGTCCCGGATCGTCGTGATCGCCGACAGGCCGCCGAAGTAGGCGCTGTTGGCGGCCCGCAGGACCCCCGTGGTCAGGGCCGCATCGCGCACGATCAGGTCCACCACGTCGTCCAGCTTGAAGTCCGGATCGCTGGTGATCTCCTGGAGCCTGCCCGCCACCTCGTGGCATGGCGGCAGGGTGACCGACCCCGATGCGATCCTGTTCTCCACCATCTGAAGCAATGAGACTTCCTTGTTCATGATCTTGCTCCCTGCAGGCGGTTGAGCTCGCCGAGCGGACGGGGACGGGACAGCCGGGGCAGCATCCGGATGATCTCCTCGAACGAGGTCAGACCCTGGCTGGCCTTGAAGATGCCGTCCTCGAGCAGGGAGACCAGACCCGTGGTCTCGATGCTGATGCGGCGGATGTCGTAGCTCGCTCGGCGCTGGATGAGGGCGTCCTTGACCTGCTCGTTGAGGATCAGCAGCTCGAACACGGCCACCCTCCCCTTGTAGCCCAGGAAGCGGCAATCCTGACAACCGGTGCCCCGGGCGAACACCAGCCGCCTGACGTCCTTGGGGTCGTAGCCCAGGCGCCGGATCTCGTCGGGGGTCAGGACGTGGTCCGTCCGGCAGGAAGGGCAGACCCGCCGCAGCAGCCTCTGCGCCACGATGCTGACCACCGTCGAGGAGATGAGGAAGGCGTCGATGTCCATGTGCAGCAGGCGGAGCAGGCCGCCGATCGAATCCTCCGTGTGGAAGGTCGTCAGCACCTTGTGGCCCGTCAGGGCCGCCTGGATGGCCGTGTCGGCCGAGAACCGGTCCCTGATCTCGCCGATGACGATGACGTCCGGGTCCTGCCGAACGATGTGCCGCA
>JAHJTW010000052.1 GCA_018829565.1 bacterium
TCCTCGCGGGCGTCGTAGCGTTCCACCACCTTGACGGCGTCCAGCCAGGAGGGGCGCCCCGCCGATCTGGCTCCGTTCTCCCCGTCCACCGCGAGTTCCTGCAGGCCCGCAGCCTGCCGCAAACGGGCGATCAGCTCGGGCAACGGCACGCCGCCCACCCCGGCCGCCTGGCGCAGGGTGGTGACCCGGGCGATCGTCCTCCGCAGGACGGGGTTGCGCAGCTTGGCGAACGGCGGAGCGATCCTGATGAGTTCGTCCTCCAGCGCGGGCCAGGACTCCAGCAGGTCGGCCAGCCTGGTCTCGGGGGCGATGTCCACGCGGTCAGCCATCGTTCCTCTCTCCTCCCACGTAGTTCAGCAGGCGCTGCTCGCCGCTGAGGGCACGCTTCTCGGTCAGGTCCTGGCTCACCTCGAGGCAGCCGAGGTACGTTCCGTCCTCGCTCCGCATGGCGAAGTACTCGATGCACAGGAACCGGCCGCCCAGAGGGATCCAGAAGCGGGCGTGGTCCTCGCGGCCGGCGCGGAAGTCGTCCAGGATGCGCTCGACCATGCTCACGCTCTTGGGCGGATGGCAGTACTGCACCTTCCTCCCCAGGATGGCCTTGGTGCGGGCGAAGATGCGCTCGCGGCCGTGGCTGAAGTAGCGGACGGTGTCCTCCGAGTCCACGAAGGTCACGTCGAAGGGGATGGTGTTGAGCAGGACCTCGAGCTGGGCGGGGGTGAGCATCCCCGTGGGGAACTTGACCTTCTGGCCGTCCGCCGCCGCCGTCCCCGCGGGCGCGTCCATCCCCTCGGGCACCCAGCGAGTCTCGGGCACCACCAGGCACCAGCCGATCTCGTCGCTGCCCTCGGCGATGGCGAACCACTCGGCCTCGGTCAGGGCGTCCAGGCACATGGGCAGCAGGATCTGCTCCTCCTTGTCCACCATGCCCCTCACCGCCTCCAGGGCCGGCTTGAGGGTCAGGTCCAGGGCGGCGGTGAGCTCGCCGGCGGTCACCTCGTCCGCGGCGGCCGTCGCCAGGACTTCCGCGGCGCTCTTGAGCAGGGCCCGGGCCTCGTCGTGCTTGCCCCACATCACCGTCGGCGGTCCGGTGATCCCCCGCTTCTCCAGGTAGGGGAACAGCAGGTGCTCCTTGCGCAGGTAGTGCTTCTCCACGTCCATCAGGGAATTGAAGCGCATGCGCAGCTCGCCCAGCAGGTCGCCGGGCGTCTCGTCCTCCGGCAGGTCGGCGATCCGGCTGAGGGTCTTGCCGATGACCTCCGCCTCCCATTCAAGGGCCCGGTTCTCCTCGCTCAGGACCCGGGCCGGATGCCCCGGAGGCAGTTCGGCCTGCGGCCCCGAATCCAGGGCGCCCGCCATCGCCTGGTGATGGATGTCGCAGAGCTTCAGGATCTCCTCGACCGGGGTGCCCTCGGCGATGAGCTCCTGCTCGACGACGACCACGTCGTCGTAGGGGATGCGGCCCAGCAGCTGGACCAGCTGGTGCTTGACCGATTCGGGGGCCTCGCCGGCGTGGAGCTGCAGGATCATGTGCTTGAGCAGGTCCTGGCGGCGACGGCGGTCGTGGATCAGTTCGCTCACGGGAATCCTCCTTGCTGGATCTTAAAGGACAATAAGATCCTTTTAGTATTTTTTGGCAAGAAGGATCTGGGAAAATCCGGCATTTCTCCCGCTGGACAGGGAAGTCCGACGTACGGCTGCGCCCGCCCCCTTGACGGGTGGAAACCGGCCGGATATACCTGCCTGCAGGTCCCATACCGCAGCTGATGGGAAGCCGCGGTCCATCCTGACTTCCGGGAGCATGCCATGCCGCTCGATTTCCCCGAACCGTACCGGGTCCCCTACGACGGCCACTTCCGGTTGCGGCAGGTCTCCACGACGCCCCCGGACGATGCACCGGGAGTCAAGAAGCCGGGCAAACGGCTCGAGAAGCTGGTCGATGAACTGGACCGGCTCCAGCAGAAGTTCTACGCCCTGGACCGCCGCGCCCTGCTGATCGTCTTCCAGGCCATGGACGCCGCCGGCAAGGACGGCACCATCCGGGCGGTGCTGAGCGGGGTCAATCCCGCCGGCTGCCGGGTCCATTCCTTCAAGCAGCCCTCGGCCGAGGAACTGGACCACGACTTCCTGTGGCGCACGACCTGCCGCCTGCCCGAGAGCGGGCACATCGGCGTCTTCAACCGCAGCCACTACGAGGAGGTGCTGGCGGTGCGGGTGCATCCGGAGTTCCTGGACAGGCAGCACCTGCCCGGGGACCTCGACCTGAAACGTCTCTGGGAAGAGCGGTTCGCCTCCATCCGCGACCACGAGCAGCACCTGGCCCGCAACGGGACCATCATCCTGAAGTTCTGGCTGAACGTCTCGCGCGCCGAGCAGAAGAATCGTTTCCTCGCGCGCCTGGACGAACCGCACAAGAACTGGAAATTCTCGACCAGCGACGTGGAGGAACGGCGCCACTGGGACGCCTACATGGAGGCCTACGAGGAGGCGCTTGCCGCGACGTCCAGGCCCTGGGCGCCATGGTACACCATCCCCGCCGA
>JAHJTW010000053.1 GCA_018829565.1 bacterium
CCAGGGTGATGGCGCGCTTGGCCTTGAGGGTGCCGAATTCGTGGATCATGATCGGCTCGGACTCGTGGCCCAGGGTGACCGTCTCGACCAGGGGACGGGGGACCTCGGGCCGGTGCTTCTCCGGCTGCGGCCGCATCTTGATCATCCCGACGAACACGGCCACGGAGGCCAGAAGGATGATGAGGGGCAGGAAGACCCTGCGCATGGCGTTGCTGCTCACTGCTCGACTCCTTGGTTCGCACCGGAATGGACGAGGGCGCCGGAAGGGGGGGCTCCGGGCAGGTCCCACGGACCGCCCAGGGCAAGGATGAGGTTCACGCGGGCCGCCTTGCGGTCCCGCTGGGCGGACAACCGCTGGCTCTCGGTCGTGAAGAACCGCCGCTGGGCTTCCAGCAGCACCAGGATGTTGTCCAGTCCCCGCTGGTAGCGGTCCTGGGAGATCTCCTGCGCGAAGGCGGCGCTGCGGGCGGCGCGGGTCAGGTGGCCGGCCCGCTCCTGCTGGTAGTGGTCCTGGTCGAGGGTGTTCTCGACCTCGGCGAAGGCCGTCAGGACCGCCTGGCGGTAGGCGGCGGAGGCCTGGGCGGCCCGGGCCTCGGCGGCCTGGATCTGGGCCTTGGTGGCGCCGCGGTTGATCAGCGGCATGACCAGGTTGCCGACCAGGGAGAAGACGTCGGTCCCCTCCTTGCCCAGGTCGGCGAGCTCACGGGAGGTGCTGCCGGCGCTCCCGGTCAAGGAGATGCGCGGGTACAGGGCCGCCTTGGCCTGGCCGATCTGGGCGACCGCGGCGTGCAGCCTCGACTCGGCCGCCGCGAGGTCGGGCCGGCGATCCAGCAACTCCGAGGGAAGTCCCTCGGGCACCGCGGGCAGAAGGTCGCAGGCCTGGTCCTCCCTAGCCCCGTCCACCTGGACGCCTCGTCCCGCCGGATAATCCCCGCACAGGATTTCCAGCCGGCGCCGCGCTCCAGCCCGGGCCTGCAGCAGGCCGGGCTCGGTGGCCTGGGCCGCCGCCAGGTTCTGCCGGGCCAGGTGCATGTCCAGGGCCTCGACCAGCCCGGCGTGGTAACGGTCCTCGACGATGGCCACCGTTCGCGTGTAGCTGGCGACCGATTCCCGGGTCAGGGCCAGCTGGTTCTCGAGCTCCCCGATCTCCAGCCAGGTCCTGACGACCTCGGCGGCCAGGCTGTGCGCCAGGGCCCTGCGGTCGTTTTCGCTCGCCAGCAGGCCCGCGACCGCGGATTCCTTGCCGCGGCCGAGCCGGCCCCACAGATCGGCCTCCCAGCGCAAGGTGGCGCTGGCCGAGAAGGAAGAGACGTAGGGATTGATGGGGAAGGGGATGTTCAGGTTGGCCGACTTGCTCCGGCTGGCCGACCCCCCGACCTCGATGGTCGGCCACCGCTGGGCTTCGGCGCCGCCGGTCTGGGCCCGGGCCTCGGCGACCCTGGCGGCGGCGGCGGCGAGATCATGGTTCCGGCGCATCGCCCGGTCCACCAGACTGTCCAGGGCCGCGTCTCCGAAGGCCGTCCACCAGCGCGCTGCAGGCGCGGGGCCGGTCGCGGCGTCCTGGGAGACCGGCGTGCGGGCCCAGTCCTCGGGTACGTCCGGACCCGCTCCGGGCCGGACGAAGTCGGGCCCGACGCTGCATCCGGTCAGGGCCACCAGCATCAGGGACAGCAGCAGGGGCTGCTTCATGAAGCGACCTCCGGGAACATGCCGTCGACGGCGGCGGTGGAAAAGGCGGTGACGTGGTCGGTGACCAGGCGGATGTACTCGGGCAAGGGCTCGCCCAGCGGCGGAAACACGTTCATCATGATGGCGAGGGACTCGGTGTCCTGCCGCAGGCTCTCCTTCTTGATCCAGCGCATGATGAAGTGGTGGACCTGCCCCACGATGCTGGCGATGGTCCAGGACAGCTGTCCGGAGGTCAGGTGGGGTCTGGCCTGGAGGATGGCGGCGGAGAAGGCCTGGAACACGGGGGCGATCATCTCGCGGAACAGGGCCTCGCTGACGTGGGGCTGCTGCCCGTGCATCTCGCGGCTGACGGCCATCAGGAAGCCGGGCCCCTCGGGCGCCGCCAGGGTCCCCTCGAGATACTGGCGCACCATGATGCCGATGACCTCGGCCAGGTCCGGGGTCCCGCCGGATCCCTTCAGCAGGTCTTCCAGGGCGGCCACGGTCCGGTCCCGCTGACCGGCGTACCGCCGGGTGATGACCTGGCGGTAGAGGTTCTCCTTGCTCTGGAAGTGGTAGTTGACCGCAGCCACGTTGACGTCGGCGGCCGCTGCCAGTTCCCGGATGGACACCTGGTCGAACCCCTTGGAAGCGAAGAGGTTCTCGGCTGCGTCCAGCAGGCGGGCCTGGGTGGTCTTGGCGTCATCTGACACGATCGGAATCTCCACGGGGTTGGAACAATTGTTTGTAACCTATGATTCAATCAAATAGTTTAAACAAATGTTTTAACCGTGTCAAGAGAGAATCCCCGCCCGGCGGGGGTTCCCATGGATAAGCCGTTCAGGAGGGATCGGCGACCTTGCCCATGAACAGCACGGCTCCTGTGGTCCGGTGCTTGATCATGAACAGGAACGGGTGGTCCGCCTGGAACAGGACGGGATCGCCCATCGGCTCGATGGAGGTCCGCTTCATCACCACCGCCGTGGCCGCCGCCGCCTCGGTCCCCTGTTCGTCCACCTTGACGAAGGACTTGTGGACGACCTTGCTGATGAAGAGGCCGCCCTCCCCGTTCATCCCGGAAAAGTCGGCGCGGCCCGTGAAGGCGGTGGGCATGCCGAGGTCGGCCAGGACCTGGCCGAGTTCGAATTCACCTTCGAGCTCGAACCGGGGCAGACGGACCTGCACGCTCCGGGCCGCCAGACCATCGACCCATCCCTCGATCTCCCCCCAGGTCAGGCCCCGCTCCAGATCGGCGAGGCCGGCGGTTTCACGGGGCAGGATCACCACCATCTCCAGTTCGTGATCGGCGTAGGGCAGGGCGACCACCTGCACCAGATCGTTCTCGAGGTAGCGGAAACTCTCGGTCTTCTCCATGAAGGGGACCGCGACCGCCGAATCCCCCGGTCGGTGGAACTCGGCCTCGGAGGTGAGCCCCTCCTTGACCGCCTCGGCCCAGCCGGCCAGGAAGTAGATGGCGTTGGTCAGGACCAGCTCGGTGTCCCGGTCGATGGTGCCGGGGGCCAGGAGGTCGAGGATGCGATCGCGGGTCTGCTCGGCCACCCAGTCGTTGATGAGGATCCGGCTGGCCTCGGGATCGCCCATGAAGTCGACTTCCTGGAGGGGCGCGCCGAAACCCTGGGCCACCCCGTCGAGGAAGGTGGGCAGGAACCCGGCTCCCTGGCGGCCGAACAGGCGGTTGGCGATGTGGAGTTCATAGGCGTCGCGCCTCGGTTCGAGAGCGGCCAGGAATTCCTGGAAGGCGGCCAGGGTGCCGGGGTCGTCGTCGGGCAGGTGGAGGACCCGGGCCATCTCGGCGGCGGTCGGTCCCTTGGCCCCCGACCAGGTCATGCCCAGGGCCAGGGCGATGCTCGCCGGGGAGTAGAAGAGGTTGCCGTCCTCGGCCGCGGAGAGCTTGTGGTACAGGTCCCATCCGAACTGGTTGGTCGCATCGCCCAGATCGGGGGTGGCGCCCGCGGTGGCCGCGAGGGATACTACCGCCAGGACGGCGGCGGCTCGTTTCCGGTATGCGTTCATGATCTCCCTCCTTCACATCATGGTTTGGGGAATGGGGGTTGAAGCCGCCGCGCGCGAGAAAGGTTCCCATCGTCGATCAAGGAGCATCCATGCCGCGGCACTTCACACCGGCCCTGTTCGCCTTCCTGCGCGACCTGGCGGCCAACAACGAACGCGAATGGTTCCAGGACAACCGCGACCGCTACCTGGAGAATGTGCAGCAACCGGCCCTGGATTTCATCACCGATTTCGGTGCGCCCCTGCTGAAGATCAGCCCGCACTTCCGGGCCGATCCGCGGCCCAGTGGAGGCTCGCTTTTCCGGATCCACCGGGACGTCCGCTTCAGCAAGGACAAGAGCCCCTACAAGACGGCGGTCGGGATCCACTTCCGCCACGAAGCGGGCAAGACCGCCTACACGCCCGGATACTATCTCCACCTGGATCCGGGCGGCAGTTTCGTGGGGGTGGGCCTGTGGCGTCCCGACAATCCGACGCTGAAAAAACTGCGGGACAGGGTGGGGGCCGATCCGGAATCCTGGCGGAAGACGGCGGCTGACCGGGACTTCTCCGCGCGGTTCACCATCAGCGGGGAAAGCCTCAAGCGGCCGCCCCGGGGCTACCCGGCGGATCATCCCCTGGCGGATGTCCTCAAGTTGAAGGACTACACCGCCTTCGCTCCGCTGACCCGGAAGCAGGTCACGTCCACGGATTTCCTGGCCGATTTCACGGATCTGTGCCGGGCCGGATCCCCGCTCGTGCGCTGGATCTGCAGTACCCTGGATGTCCCGTTCTGAGGAACGGCCCCGACAGCTTGCGCCGCCGGGGCCGTCGTCATCGCGTTCTCCGTGTTCCCGCCCCGAAGGGCGAGGCATTCACGCGATGCTACTTGATGAGCGACATCTTCCGCACCTGGGTGACCTCGGCGCCGATGCGCAGACGGGCGAAGTAGTTGCCGCTGGCAACGCTCTGCCCGGCGTCGTCGGTGCCGTCCCAGTTGAAGTGGTATTCGTTCGCGGGCAGACGGTCCTGGACCAGGGTCCGGACCTTCTCGCCGCGGATGTTGTAGATGTTCAACTGCACCAGATTGTCGCGGTTGACCACGAACTGGATCTTGGTGGTCGGGTTGAACGGGTTCGGGGCGATGGACTTGAAGCCGCCGGCGGGCATGATCGTCGGGACGTTGTCGCCCACGCCGGTGGCGCCGGTCAGCACCAGGAACTGGTCGTCGATCGGCCGGATGGCGAAGTCACCGAAGACGTACTCCATGTAGCCCTCGACCTGGACCACGTCGCCGGGGGTCGGCAGGTAGGTCAGCTCGATGGGAGCATCGACTTCCACCGTGTCGGCGGCCGCGCCGGTGCTCGAGACGGTGAACACGCCGAAGCCCAGGGTGTCCATGACCGCCGAGGGGCCGGTCTTGACCCAGACGGCTTCCCAGGCTTCGCCCAGGTTGGTCACATCGTCGGCCAGGGTGCGCGTGGGCACGTAGGGAGCCACGGGCAGTTCCTGACCGAAGCCGACCAGGTACACCGCGTCGGCGTTGTTGGGGATCATCTCGGTCATGCCGAAGTACTCGGAGCCGCTGCCGCCGATCTCGACCGCATCGCCGCGGAAGTAATCGTAGGTGCCGGTGGTCTCGTAGACCAGCACGCCGCCGAAGGCGTAGCTGTCCGTCGCCGGATTCACCTCGGGCTCCTGGACGAAGAACTTGCTGGGGGCTCCGGTGTTGTCGGTGCCGGCGGTGACCACGCCGCGGATGTTCAGGAACTTGCCGGCGTAGGCCGCGGACTGCGAGGCGCTGTCCGGGTGGGCGTACTGCATGTCGTAGATGCTGGTGAAGCCCACGGCGAAGGTCCGGAAGCTGACGGGAGCGTCACCGGGCAGGGTCGTGGTCTGGGCGCCGGTGTCGGTCGCCTGGAGGTAGAAGTCCACCTGGCTGGCCGTGTGGGCGCCGGGAATGGTGCCGGCCCACTGGTCGCCGCCCAGGTTGGACATGGGGACGCTCAGCCAGGAGCCGGGGGTCACGCCGTCGCTGTTCCGGTAGAAGACCGCAGCGGAGGTGACGCCGACGTCATCGGTGATGGTGGCCTCGATGGTCACCGCATCGGTGGCGCCGGGCACCCAGTTGCTGGCCGTGATGCCGCTGATCACGGGCACGGTGTCGCCGCCGGGGTTCTCCACCAGGTCGGTCTGGAAGCGGGGCTTCAGCTCGATGGTGCTGTTGAAGGTCACCAGGGGAGAGGTCACCTGGTAGACATCGCCCACGTCGACGGACCCCAGGTTGATCCCGGTGGTGCTGTCGATGTAGACCTGGACGGTGTCGGTCCCGTTGGTCATGAAGAAGTTCGAGGCGTTCGGCTTGCTGGTGACGGTCCCGATGGCGGACACCAGCGTGCCGACCTTCTCGTAGTCGAACAGGTCGCTGATGTCGTAGAGGGTGGGGGTCACGGTGTTGCCTGAGCTGAGGACCGTGAAGGTCACGGTGCCGAGCTGGATCTCGCCGGAGAAGGAACCGACGGTGCCGGTCACCTCGACGTCGTCGCCGAGGGCGACGGGCGACCCGGACTGGTAGATGGAAATGCCGCCGGTGGCGCCCTGGATGTAGTGGGAGCCGCTGCTGAACTGGCCGCGTTCGTAGACCACGCCGCGGACGGTCACGACCTGGCCGGCGAAGGGGCTGGCGGGCAGACCGTTGACGTCATAGACCTGGATGTCGTCGATGGAATCGTACTGGGCCTGGGCGACTCCACCCAGGCAGACAAGGCACATGCTGAGCAGTGCCACGCCAAAAAGATGCTTCTTCATCCTTTCGGCCTCCTTCGGAGCAGGGGTACAAAAGGGCAACTTCTCTCTCGCTCACTCGAGATTCAGGTGTCAAGCGATGGTTCCCGGAGTGGAAAGCGAGCGTTGTCCGGATTTCCGGCCGGGGCGGCGACCAGGATGCCTGGTGCAGACCCGAAGGTTCGAGAGCCTGATCGGTTGTCTTCCAGGTGTACAAGACACCCGGCCGTATCACCTCCCTCCCCCAGTGATGAAATGTCAGTGGGGTTTGGCGAACCAATCTGACTTCCAGCTAACAATTATAGCACAAGGTAAAAGATAAGTGGGGAAAATCATGCTAATTTACGGTAAATTTGCCTCACTTTTCATCAATTTTAATGATCGACCGGCCCGTCATCTCGGCCGGCCGGGGGATCCCCAGCAGGTCCAGCATGGTCGGGGCGATGTCGGCCAGGCCCCAGTCCCCCTCGGCCAGCGCCCCGGTGCGGCCCTCGAACCTCTCGGCGGCGACCACGAAGGGCACCCGGTTGAGGGAATGCTGGGTCAGGACGGCCCCGTCCGGGGTGAGCATCTCGTCGCAGTTGCCGTGATCCGCGGTGACCAGCCAGACCGTCCCCTGCGCCAGGCTGGGAGGCATGATCTCCGCCAGCAACCGGTCGAGGGCCCGGATGGCCTGGACGGCAGCCTCGTACACCCCCGTGTGGCCCACCATGTCCCCGTTGGCGAAGTTGACGATGATCACGTCGTGCTGACCGGCCTCGCAGGCGTCCCCGACCACGGCGGCCACTTCCGGCGCGCTCATCTGCGGCTGGAGATCGTAGGTGGCGACCTTGGGCGAGGGGACCATGCGCCGCTCCTCGCCGGGGAAGGGCTCTTCCTGCCCGCCGTTGAAGAAGTAGGTCACGTGGGCGTACTTCTCGGTCTCGGCGGCCCGCAGGTTGGTCAGGCCCTCCCGGGCGAAGACCTCGGCCAGGCCGTTGCGGGGATGCTCGGGGCGGTAGAGCGCAGGCAGGTCCATGGTCTCGTCGTAGGGGGTCATGCACAGGTACTGAACCGGAGGCCGATCCGACACGTCGAACCCGTCGAACCCTTCCTGCCGGAAGGCCCAGGTCAGTTCGCGGGCCCGGTCGGCCCGGAAGTTCCAGAAGAAGACGCTGTCGCCGGCGGCGATGCGGGCGACGGGTTCGCCGCCGTCGTCGACCATCACCGTGGGCAGCACGAACTCGTCGGTGATTTCGGCGGCATAGGAGGCCGTGACGGCCGCCACCGGGTCGGCGGCCCGGGCGCCTTCCCCGCGGACCAGCATGGCCCAGGCCTTCTCCACGCGGTCCCAGCGCTTGTCGCGATCCATGGCGTAGTAGCGGCCGCAGACGGTGGCGATGCGGCCGGCGCCGGCGGCGTCCAGCTCGCGCTGCAGGTCGGCCAGGTAGCCGGCGCCGCTGCGGGGATCGGTGTCCCGGCCGTCCAGGAAGGCGTGGATGTAGATCTCGGCGATCCCGGCCTCGCGGGCCGCGCGCACGATGCCGTAGAGGTGATCGGTGTGGCTGTGCACCCCGCCGGGAGAGACCAGGCCCAGCAGGTGTAGGCGGTTCGAGGCCGCCCTCGTCGCCGCTACGAAATCCCGCCAGTCGGGCAGGGCGCCGAAGTCCCCGCCCTCGATGCTCCGGGCGATCCGCACCAGTTCCTGATGCACCACCCGGCCGGACCCGATGGTCAGGTGGCCGACCTCGCTGTTGCCCATCTGGCCCTCGGGCAGGCCGACGGCCAGGCCCGAGGCCTCCAGGGTGGTGAAGGGGAATCTCGTGAACAGGGAGTCGTAGAAGGCCGGAGCGGCCCCCTTGACCGCGTTGCCGCGGTCGCTGCCCGGGCCGGTGCGGTAACCCACGCCGTCGAGGATGCAGAGGACCAGGCGGGGCGGGGCGGGGCGGCGGGGGCTGTTCATCACGATCTCCGTTTGGTGGTCGGGTGTGGTTCGGGGCCCAGGCCCAGGGAACCCGGCGGCAAGGACCAGATCTCGGCCTCGCCGAGAGCCATCAGGATCAGGTCGGTCACCGGATAGCTGTCGGACTCGGGGTTGCCGGGTCCGGCGGAGTCTGCCATGGTGGCGAAGGCGGATCCGGCCTGCAGGACGGCCCTGGTGATCTCCCGGCCGTCGGCGAAGAGCTGAGATACCCGCAGGCGCCCCAGCCGCACCAGGCATTCCCCCGGAACCGGGGGATGGTACATCTGGTCGGCGGCCAGCTTGACCGGCCGGGCCTTCTGGCGGAGTTTTTCCATCCGGTCCCGGTTGGTGACGAACCTGTGGGTTCCCCGGTGCAGGATCAGGTTCTGGGCTTCGTGTTCCCGGTCGGTCACCACGGTCTCCAGGGCCAGGGGGCTCGTCGGTGCGGCGCAGCAAATGCTAACGGTTCGCAGCAGAGGTGGCAACCCGATGAAGCATCGCGAGAGTTCAGGCCGGCGTGTGCCGGGCGTCTGGACGTTGAACGGTTCTCTGCCGGCTTGGCTGCTGCCGGGTCTTCTGATCCCCTGGCTGCTGCTACCAGCGGCGGCCGCTGCGCAGCCGGGCGAACCCGACCCCTCCCGATCGGGCGGCATGAACCCCGCCCGGGACCTCTACCGCGCCGGCCGCACGCTGATCACCGACGGTCTGCACGTCTACACCGCACCGGCCCGCATGTCCGGGGGGGACGCTCTGGCCGTGGGGGCGATCCTGGCCGGGGCGGGGCTGGTCTACGCCTTCGACGAGGACATCGCCCACCTGGCCCACCGGAACGAGGAATCCCGGCTCCTGCATCCCTTCTGGGAGGTGGCGGACTTCATCGAGCCGGCCGGTGACATGGGCAACACCAACGCCTACTACTTCGGCGGGGTGGCCGTCGGCTATCTGACCGGTTTCGACACGCTGACCCTGGTCTGCGCCCAGCTGCTCGAGGCCCACTTCATCGCCGGCCTGGGCAAGAACGTGGTCCAGGAGTTCGTGGGCCGCACGCGGCCCTTCGAGGACCAGGGCCCGCGCTCCTTCGGGAACGAGGACGCCACGTCGTTTCCTTCGGGCCACACCATCAACATCTTCCAGATGGCGGCCATCCTCAGCCACCACGCCGACCGGCGGCCGGTGACCTGGGCGGCCTACGGGTGCGCCGCCCTGGTGGGCATCCAGCGCGTCCGGGCGGACATGCACTGGCCCAGCGACGTCTTCCTTTCGGCGGTCTACGGCCACGCCGTCGCCCGGGCGGTGCTGCGCCTGCACGAGGAGCGCAGCCACGTCGTCGAACCTCACTTCTCGGCGCTCGGAGCGGGAATCCAGGTCGGCTGGCGATTCTGAGAACGCCCC
>JAHJTW010000054.1 GCA_018829565.1 bacterium
TCAAGGAGATCAAGGATCTCATCCGGATCTCCCTTCCGCCGGGCGTTTCCCTGGATCTGGATGTCGAAGCGGGACCGCTGCCGGTGAAGGCCGATCCCTCCCAGATCCGCCAGGTCGTCATGAACCTGGTCATCAACGCCTACGAAGCGCTGGGGGGCGGTCCCGGGTCCATCGTCCTGAAGGCGGGCACGGACGAGGGTAGCCCCTCCCTCAACCGGTTTTTCGTGGAGATCCGGGACACGGGGTGCGGCATGGACGAGGAAGTCCTCACCCGGGTGTTCGAGCCTTTCTTCACCACCAAGTTCACCGGCAGGGGGCTGGGGCTGAGCGCGGCCCTGGGCATCATCAGGGAAAGCGGCGGCGATATCTCGATCACTACGGAGCCTGGCCGGGGAACTCTCGTCCGTTTCGTCCTGCCGGGCCTGGAGGGCGCGGACCGCCGGCCCGAGGGTGGGATGCACCGGGAAGGGGGAGGGTCCGTCCTGGTCATCGATGACGAGGATGCGGTGCGCGAGGTGACGGTCTGCATGCTGAACCGCCTCGGTTACAGGACCATCGAGGCTTGCGACGGGGCCGAGGCTCTCGAACTGTACCGGACCCGGGGCGAGACCATCGACCTGGTCCTGCTGGATTTGACGATGCCGGCCATGGACGGGGCGGTGACCCTGGACGGGCTGCGGCGCCTGGACCCCGCCGTCCCGGTCATCGTGGTCAGCGGGGTCACGGCCGCGGCTTCCCAGGAGATCCTGAACCGGCCCCAGACGGTGGGCTACCTGACCAAGCCCTTCACCCTGGATGAGCTGAAGACGGCGGTGAGCCGCATCGTCCAGCCGAGCGCCTGACGGTCTCGGCCTCCTCCCCGCTCAACCCAGCTGGTTCGTCCGGAACCGCTGGACCACGGCCTGCTGCATCTCCTGGATGGCGCCGAAGGCGTCCTTCAGGTGCCGGTGTTCCAGCGAGGACAGGGACGCCAGACGGACCTCGTTGTCCACTTCCCCGCCCGTGCGCATCTCCACGAGCTGCTCCTGGAGTCTCAACTGGAGCAGGAACCGGTAGGTTTCGATGAGGGTCTGACCCAGGTCGCGGCTCAGGTTGCCGTAGGCCATGGCGGCCTCCAGCCGTTCCCGCGTGGGGCGGGACCGGGCGCTCGCCTCGAGGGCGTAGACCCGGGCCGCAGCCGCGATGGGGGCCAGGCCGCGCTTCTTCAGGTCGACGCGGCCGTCGGTGCTCCGGATGCGCCGGAACAGACCCAGGGGAGGCTTGAACCGGAGGGAGACCCGAGCGAGGTGGGCCATGAACAGCTGGTTCTCCACCGCGCCGGCCACGCGGTCGGCGATGGGGGCGGTGTCGAGGGACCCGGCGACCGCCCGGAAGTCGAAGAAGATCGAGGCGACCATGAGGTTGTCCGGAGTGGGGCTGCGGATCCAATCGGCCACCGTCCGGTCCCAGCCGTCCAGGGTCCTGCACCAGTTGGTGGCCATGCAGCCGCCGGTGCAAGGGGGGAAGCCCGCGGTGATCAGGTTGTCCACCACGGTGGCGGCGAACTCGGGGAAGTACGCGGCCGCGGCCGGGGACTCCTCGGCATAGACCAGGGCGTTGTCCTGGTCGGTGAGCAGGGCCTGCTCCATGCGGCCCTCCGACCCGAAGACCAGGAAGGCGTAGGGGCACGGCGCCGGTCCCAGCTGCTGCTCGGCCAGCCGGCACAGCCGCCTGATCAGCGCGTCGTTCACGCTGGCGAGGATGCGCCCGATCTGCGCCACCTTCAGGCCCCCGTTGAACAACCGGTCCACCATGGCGGCTGCGTCCCTGGCGTAGTTGCCCAGGCCGTCTGCCGATTCCAGGTTGTCCAGGCTCCGCATCAGGTACAGGGGGTTGCGGGTCTGCTGCCGCAACAGGTCCGTGGCCGAGACGATGCCCAGGATGGCGCCGTCCCCGGTGACGGGAAGGTGATGGATCTTCTCCTCCAGCATGAACAGCAGGGCGGTGTGGAGGGGCGTGTCGCCGGGCAGGGTCTTCAACGGGCGGGACATGACCTCGGCCACGGGGATCTGCGGCCCA
>JAHJTW010000008.1 GCA_018829565.1 bacterium
CCCTGAGCGGCATCGAGACGACCACCGGGCTGGAGCCCATGCTCGCCGAGCTGGGCATCGACCTGGGCGAGGATCACTTCTTCGACAGCAACATGGAGACCATCGACCTGCCGCGCGAAGTCAACCTCGGCGGCCTCAGGATGCAGACGCGCGAGCCGGTCAAGGTCCCCATGCAGATCCGGGTGACCGAGGATCAGATGCTCCAGGATTCCCCCCTGGTCAACCGCATCGGTTCGCTGTTCTACCTGTGGGGCACCCCGGTGAAGGTGGACGTCGAGCAGATGGCCGCCCACGGCCTGCAGGCCGTGAACCTCATCGAATCCAGCCCCAACTGCTGGACCATGGGCTTCGACACCGCCCCGCTGCCGGGCAGCGCCCTCGATCCCGCAGGCAAGACCATGCTGGGTCCGCAGCCCCTGGCCGTGCTGGTGTCCGGGCAGTTCCCCGACCTCTACGAGGGCAAGGAGGTCCCCGCCTGGCCCGAGACGGCCCCTCCGGCCGGGGACGCCGCGGAAGAGCCCGCCGGTCCCGAAGCCCCGGCGGCGATCACGCCGGCCCCCTCCCAGCTGCTGGTGATCGGAAGCGCGAAGATGTTCGACGACAACATCATCAGCGCCCCGCAGAACGCCCTGCTGCTGCTCAACGCGGTGGATTTCCTGGCCGGCTCCCACGACCTGCTGGAGATCCGCGCCAAGACCCTGACCCAGCGCGTCATCCGCTCGGTGGATGCCGGTGAGAAGATGGCCTGGCGCCTGTTCGTCGTCCTGGTGGTGCCCGTGGTCCTGGCGGCCTACGGCATCATTCGCGCCGGCATGCGGCGCAAGGAAGCCGCCCGTTACTCCGAAGCCCTGCGCCGCGCCGGCGGCGCCCATTGATGGAGGTGCCTTCATGATCAACAACAGGACCCTGATCATCCTGGCGGTTGTCGTGCTGGCGCTGGGGGCCGTCAGTTTCTGGCAGAAGAGCGCCCACCAGTCGCGCACCAGCCGGTCGTCCGCCTCGGTCCTCATCGACCGGGAGATCAAGGGCGACGACCTCGACCGCATCACCCTCGGCCAGGGGGAAACCGAGGTCGTCCTCGACCTGGTCAAGACCCCCGAGGGCTGGACCCTGGCCACGTCCTGGGACGCCCCCGTCAGCCAGGACCGCATCGACGGCCTGCTGCGCACCCTGAGCAACCTGGCCGGCGAGTACCGGTCGGACGACGCCGGGGTCCTCGCCGACTACGGCCTGGATGACTCGACCGCCGTCCACATCCGCGGATACCAGGGAGGATCCCAGGTGTTCGGCCTGGAGGCCGGCAACACGTCCCAGGGGCAGCCCGGGAACTTCGTCCGGCTCCCCGACCGGAACGCCGTCTACCTCAGCCGCGAAAGCGTGCTGTCCCAGCTGGGGATCTACGGCGAGGTCGCCGCTCCCAAGGCCCGCCACTTCCTCGATCTGCAGGCGGTGAAGGAAGACCGGAACGCCGTCGACCGCATCGTCCTGCGGGACGGCGACCAGGTCATCGAGATGGCCAAGGAGTTCGCCCCCAATCCCCCCGCCGAGGGCGACACCACCGGAGCGGATCCCGGGGTGGACCGCCTGACCTGGGAATGGAAGCTGGTGAAGCCGGGCACCGAGATGCTGGCCAAGACCAAGGCCGACGGCGTGCTGGGCTCCCTGGTGAACATCAGGGCGGCCGACGTGGACGATCCCGGGGGCGACCTGGCCGCCTACGGCCTGGACTCGCCCGCCCGCTCGGCCACCCTGGTCCTGGAGGACGGGACCGAAATGGTCCTGGAATTCGGCGCCGAACGCCCGGCGGACGGCGACAAGCAGGCCGGCACCTGGATGCGCATCCGGGGGCAGGACCGCATCTGGGTGGTCACAAGCTACACGACAAAGAACATCTACAAATCGCTGGAGGACCTGCGGCCCGACCAGGGCTGACGGTCCCCCGTCAACGGCAGGGCCCCGCCCCCACGGCGGGGCCTTTTTTCGCCCAGCGCGGATTTCCTTCCGCGCATCCGGTGTGTTAGATTCCAGGTCCAAGGTTCGAACCCCCAGCAGCCGCCGGGCAGGAGGATGATCGTGATGGCCAAGGATGCGGACCGCAAATCCCAAGCCTCCCCGCAGGATGCCCTGCTTTTGAAAAACGCCGTGATCCTGGACTACTTCCCCGCCGCCATGGACGGGGAACCCCGGCCGCAGGTCGTGCGCGGTGACCTGCGCATCCAGGGGGAACGCATCGCCGAGCGGGGCGAGGATCTCGCCCCCCTGCCGGGCGAAAAGGTCGTCGACCTGGCCGGAGTGACCGTCATGCCCGGCAACGTCAACGCCCACGGCCACCTCTACGCCGCCCTGGCGGCCGGCATGCCCCTGCCCAAGGTGCCCCTGGAGACCTTCACGGACATCCTGACCGAGATCTGGTGGCCGCTCGACCGCGCCCTCGACGCCGACGCCATCTATCTGAGCGCCAAGGCCGGCGCCTGGGACGCGGTGCGCTGCGGCACGACCATGATCTTCGACCACCACGCCAGCCTGGCCTGCGTGGGCCACTCCCTCGACCGCGTCGAGCAGGGCCTGGACGAGGTCGGCCTGCGCGGCTGTCTCTGCTACGAGACCACCGACCGCGGCGGCAAGGGTCAACGGGACATGACCCTGGCCGAGAACGAGCGGTACCTCCAGAAGCTGCTGGACGATCCCCGGTCCGGGGTGCCCCGCTTCCGCGGCCTGGTCGGCGCCCATGCCAGCTTCACCCTCGAGGACAAGACCCTGACCCTGCTGTCGGACATCTGCAGCCGGTACGACGCCGGCCTGCACATCCATCTGGCCGAGGGCACCACCGACCGCGAGGTCAGCCGGGACCGCGGCTGGAAGGACCCGCTGGAACGCCTGGCCATGAACGGCCTGGTGCGCCCCGGCAGCATCTTCGCCCACGGCGTGGACCTGTCCCCCATCGACATGCAGTTGCTCGAGGAGAAGGGCGTCTGGCTCATCCACTGCGGCCGCTCGAACATGAACAACGGCGTGGGCCGCGCCCCGGTCGACCGCTTCCCCGCCAAGGCGGGTTTGGGCACCGACGGCCTGGACGACAACCTGTGGGGCGAGCTTCGCACCACCTTCTTCCGGGGCAACGAGGGCGGCCGCGGGCCGCTGAGCCACGGCAACGCCGCCCGGTTCTGGCTGGGCAACTACCGGCTGGCCCGGGAGATCTTCGGCGAGCCCTTCGGCAGCCTCGACCCCGGGGCTCCCGCCGACTTCATCATCCTCGACAACTTCCAGAAGACCCCGCTGACCTCCGACACCTGGCTCGGCCACCTGCTGTTCGACTTCCACCCGTGGGACATCGAGTCGGTGTACGTGGGCGGCCGATCGGTCTACAAGCGCGGGGACAACCCGCCCGTCGAGGCCGAGATCCTGCAGCAGACCGCGGCCCGGATGTGGAAACACATGGGATGGCAATCATGACCGACCCGGCACGCATCAGGAAGGCGGTCGAGAGTCGCCGCGACCAGATCATCGGTTTCCTGCGGGACATCATCGCGATTCCCAGCCCCAGCGGGAAGGAACAGGCCGTCATCGAGCGCATCGCCCAGGAGATGCGCACCGCCGGCTTCGACGAGGTCAGGTTCGACGCCCTGGGCAACGTCCTGGGCCGCGTGGGCGACGGCCCCCGCGTGATGGCCTTCGACGCCCACGTCGACACCGTCGGGATCAGCGACCCCGGCGCCTGGGACTGCGACCCCTACCGGGGCAAGGTCGAAGGCGGGATGGTGTTCGGCCGGGGCGCGGTCGACCAGAAGGCCGGCATGGCCGCCATGGTCCACGCCGGAGCGGTCATGAAGGAGCTGGGCCTGCTCGACGGCGTGCAGGTCTGGATGGTGGGATCGGTCATGGAGGAGGATTGCGACGGCCTGTGCTGGCACCACATCCTGCAGGAGAAGACCCTCCGGCCCGAGCTGGTGATCTCCACCGAGCCCACCAGCCTGCGGCTGAACCGCGGGCAGCGCGGCCGCATGGAGATCCGCGTGCGGGTCAAGGGCAAGTCGTGCCACGGCAGCATGCCCCACCTCGGGGACAACGCCATCTACAAGATCGCCCCGGCGATCACTGCCATCGAACAGCTGAACCTTCAGTTGGCCGACGACGAGTTCCTGGGCAAGGGCACCTGCACCATCAGCTGGATCGGGTGCCGGACCCCCAGCCTGTGCGCCGTCCCCGACGAGGCCGAGTTCCACATCGACCGGCGCCTGACCGTGGGGGAGACGAGGGAGTCCGCCCTCGGCGAAGTTGAAGCCGCCTTGTCGGCCGCCGGGATCGAGGCCGAGGTCTTCACCCTCACCTACGAGGAGAAGGCCTGGACCGGGCTGGTCTACCCGATGGACAAGTACTACCCCACCTGGGTGCTGCCCCCGGACCACTCCTCGCTGGCAGCGGCCCGCAAAGCGTACTATGGTGTCCTGGGGAGGGAACCGGAGACATCCCGCTGGAACTTCAGCACCAACGGCGTGAGCATCATGGGACTCCACGGGGTCCCGTGTTTCGGGCTGGGTCCCGGCCCCGAGGAGGTCGCCCATACCGCCAACGAGCACGTCCCCGCGGATCAGGTGATCGAGGCCTGCGCCGTCTATGCCGCCTTCCCCCCGGAGTGGGTGAAGATCGGGTGATGGCCGAATAGGTTTGACAATTCTGGGTAAGTTTTGATATAATCTCAGGACTCGCCCGGACTGAAAGCGTAGGCTTCCTGGTCCCGGAAACGTCCACCGCTGCGTGTACGGCCAAACCCGAACTGGAACAGGAGATCTATGATGAAATCGTTAACGGTAATCGGCTTGCTGACGCTGCTGGCCGGGACCGCCTTCGCCCAGACCTCCGACCTGATCATCTCCGAATACGTCGAGGGCTCCGGCGACAACAAGGCCGTCGAGATCTACAACGGGACCGAGGACGTCATCAACCTCGGCGGCTATACCATCGAGCGCTACTCCAACGGCGCCGTCACGTCCATCGCGATCCCCCTGGACGCCGTGGATCTGGACGTCGGCGAGGTCTTCGTCCTGGCCAATCCCCTGGCGACCGGCGTGCTGCTGGCCCTGGCCGACCAGACCAACGGCAACCTCAATTTCAACGGCGACGACGCCCTGGTCCTGGCCTTCAACGGCATTCCCGTCGACAGCTTCGGCCGCGTCGGCGAGGATCCGGGCAGCTACTGGTCCTGCGATGACGGGAACACCGTGAACCACACCCTGGTCAGGCGCCCCGGCGTCTGCAGCGGGGACACCGTCATCGACGACCTGTTCGATCCCTGCGTCGAGTGGTCCTTCCAGCCCGTGGACACCTTCACCGGGATCGGCCACCACAACGAGGACTGCGGCAGCGTGGCCGACGACGCCTCCAGCTGGGGCTCGTTGAAGGCGACCTTCCGGTAGACTCCGACGTCCCCTGGACCCCGGAACCGCCCGCCTTCGCGCGGGCGGTTTTTTTGGGTCGGCGGCGACATCGGGTTTGAGTCCCCGCCCGGTCATGAATTACATTGCCCGGTTACCGATACGATTCACGGGCGCCCGGGCGCCTGACCCGGCGAGAAAGGAACCCTCATGAGCAAGCCCCTCCAGGGACGCCACTTCATCACGACCCAGGAATGGTCCACCGAGGAGATCGAACTGCTGCTGCAGACCAGCTGGGATCTCAAGCGCAAGTTCTACCGCGACGAGCCCCACGCCCTGCTGCGCGACAAGACCCTGTTCATGATGTTCTACGAGCAGAGCACGCGCACCCGCAACAGCATGGAGGCCGGCATGACCCAGCTGGGCGGCCACGCCCACTTCCTGTCGCCGGACAAGCTCCAGCTCAGCCACGGCGAGACGGCCGAGGACACCGCCCGCGTGCTCAGCCGCATGGGACACGGGATCGCCGTCCGCAACTGCGACTGGGGGGTCGGCAACAAGTTCATGCGCAGCGTCGCCGAGATCAGCCGGGTGCCGCTGATCAACCTCCAGTGCGACCTGTACCACCCCTGCCAGGCCGTGGCCGACCTGATGACCATCCGCGAGAAGTTCCGCGACGAGGTCCGCGGCCGCAAGATGACCGTCAGCTGGACCTACGCGCCCAGTTACGTCCGTCCCATCTCCGTCCCCCACTCCGAGATCCTGCTGATGACCAGGTTCGGTCTGGACGTGACCCTGGCCCATCCGCCCGAATTCAAGCTGAAGCCCGAGATCCTGGCGCAGGCCGAGGCCAACGCCAAGGCGGCCGGCGGGGAGTTCCGGATCGTGGACGACATGGACGCGGCCTTCGAGGGCGCCCACATCGTCTACCCCAAGAGCTGGGGCTGTCTGGTCCACGAGCCCGACCGGCAGGCCGCGGTGAAGCACATCGACAAGTATCCCGGATGGATCGCAGACGAGAAGCGCATGGCGCTGACCGCCCCCGGATCCATCTACATGCACCCGCTGCCGGCCAGCCGCGGCCAGGAAGTCACCGACGGGGTCATCGACGGCCCGCATTCGGTGGTCTGGGACGAGGCCGAGAACCGGCTGCACACCGCCAAGGGCCTGATGGCCCTGACCATGTAGGAGACGCCGTGAACCTGCCGCACGAACGCCTGCCCCGGGTCCGGACCAACCCCCGCTGGCAGGGGACCACCTGCCTGCTCTGCGGGCGCGAGTACGGGCCCGGGGACCGGGTGTTCGTCTGCGGGGACTGCGGGGTGGACGGGATCCTGGACGTCCGCCTGGACCTGGAGGCCGTCCGGCGCGATCTGCCCGCGGACGATCCCTTCGGCGTCCATCCCGCGGGCGGGATGTGGCGGTTCGCACCCCTGCTGCCGGTCGCTCCCGAAGCGGCCCACCATTGCTGGACCCTCGGCGGCACCCCGGCCGTCGAGGCCGGCAGGCTGGCGGCCCACCTGGGCCTCGCCGGTCTGGTCATCAAGGACGACACCGGTCTGCCGTCCGCCAGCCTCAAGGACCGCGCGGCGGCCCTGGCCATCGCCCATGCCGTGGGCCTGGGGATCGACCACCTGGCCTGCGCCTCCACCGGCAACGCCGCGGCCAGCCTGGCCGTCCTGGCCGCCCGGGCCGGACTCGCGGCGACCATCTTCGTCCCCCGGACCGCCCCCCGGGCCAAGCTGGCCCAGCTGCTCCTGCACGGCGCCAGGGTGATCCCCGTGGACGGCACCTACGACCAGGCCTTCGATCTGTCCATCCGGGAGATCGACCGGAACCGCTGGTACAGCCGGAACTGCGCCCACAACCCCCTGCTGGTCGAGGGCAAGAAGACCGCGGCCCTGGAACTCGCGGCCGCCCTGACGGACGACTTCCAGGGCGGGGACGAGCGCCTGCCGGATGCGGTGTTCGTCCCGGTGGGCGACGGCTGCATCGTATCCTCGGTGGGGAAGGCCTTCGGGGAGTTGAAGGCGCTGGGGCTCATCGGCAGGATGCCCCGCATCTACGGGGTCCAGGCGGCGGGCGCCGCCCCCCTGGCCGAAGGCTGGCGCATGGCGGGCCCCGGAGCGGCGGAATTCCTATCCCGGCAGGTCCTGGCCGCGATCCCCCGTCTGGTCCCGCGGACGCTCGCCGATTCCATCAGCGTCGGCATCCCCCGCAACAGGCTGAAGGCCTGGCGGAACGTCGCCCGCAGCGGCGGCGGGTTCCTGGCCGTTTCCGACGAGGCCATCCTGGAGGCCATCGGCTTGCTGGCGGAAAAAGCAGGAATCTTCGCCGAACCCTCGGGTGCGGCCGGCCTGGCGGGAGTCGTGGCCGCCAGGGAGAAGGGCCTGATCTCCGCCACGGACAGGGTGGCGGTGATGGTGACCGGCCACGGGCTGAAGGATCCGGAGGCCGCCCTCGGCAGGGTCAGGATTCCGGATCCGGTTCCTCCGCTGGAGTGACCTCCCCGACCACCTCGGACAGCACCCGCGCCAGGTCCGACATCACGTAGGGCTTCTGGATGAAACCGGCCAGGCCCCGGTCGGCGAACCGCCTGGCGATCTCCTGTTCATGGTAACCGCTGGTCATGATGACCCTGGTGCCCGGCTTCAGGCTCTGGATCCGATCCAGCACCTCGAGCCCGTTCATCCCGGGCATGATCAGATCCAGGATCACGCAGGTGATCTCCTCGTGCTTCCGCGTGAACAGTTCGATACCCTGCGGCCCGTCCCCCGCCACCAGGGGATCGTAACCGAGCCGGGTCAGCATCCGGGAACAGAGATTGCGGAGGGTCGCCTCATCCTCCACGACCAGGATGGTCCCGCCCTTTACCCGCACCCGGGGCGGAGCCGGCCTGGCCTGCTGTCCGTTCATCCGGCGCTGAAGCGGGAGGCAGACCCGGAAGGTCGCGCCCTTGCCCGGATCCGACCGGACGCACAGCCCGCCGTTGTGGCTGCGGACCGCCCCGAGCACCGAGGCCAGACCCAGCCCCCGCCCCTGGAGCTTGGACGAGTAGAAGGGATCGAAGATCCTGCCCAGGGCGTCGGGGGGAATCCCCGGACCGTTGTCGGTGACTTCCAGGAACACGAACTTGCCGTCGGGCCGGTCAGGCAGCAGGGCGCAGAAGCCGAAGTCCCCGGGCGGGCAGTCCATGCGCCCGCTCGCCAGGGTGATCACCCCTTCCCTCTGGGCGATCGCCTCCGAGGCGTTCACCACCAGGTTCATGATGACCTGGTGGATCTGGGTCAGGTCCGCCTGGATCAGCGGCAGGCTGTCGTCCAGATCCAGACGCAGTGTGATCTGACGGGACACCGCGACCTTGAGCATCTGGACCATGCTGCGGGTGACCTCGGCCAGGTCCACGAACTGGAAGTGCAGCCTGCCCTTGCCGGCGAAGGCCAGCAGCTTGTTGCAGATCTCGGCGGCGCGGCCGGCTGAGGTCCGGATCTCGTCGACCAGGGCGAGCGAAGGGTTGTTCGGGGTGAGATCCTGGGCGAGCAGGTCGGCATTCCCCATGATGGCCAGGAGGAGGTTGTTGAAGTCGTGGGCCAGACCGCTGGCCATCAGCTCGAGGCTTTCCATCTTGAGCTGCTGGAACTGCTGGGCCGGAGAGTCGCAGCCGTCCAGTTCCCTGCCGTTTATCGATTTATTGAATTTCGAATCCATATCATCCGACGGTTGATCGGTCCTCCCCCCGGAGACCAATCTGTGGATGCAAGACGGGACGGACCCGAGGTTTAACCGCCGCCTCCTTACCTCACGTTAAACATACCTTTAGTAGCTGTCACTCATTTTCCGATCAGAATCCTCAGCGGGGCCGCCCCGGGGGCGGCCCCGGCATCCTGCGGCCGTGCAGGTCGGCCTCCGGGATGACGGACGAGTTGTTTGGAGAAGGGGCCAGGTCTTACCAAAAAACCCGGCGCCTACAGAAAGGCCCAGACCGACCCCTCGGGTCCGTCCTGGACTCCCACGCCCAGGTCCGCCAGCTCGTCCCGGATGCGGTCGGCGGCCGCCCAGTCCTTCCCCTGGCGGGCGGCGGTGCGCTCGGCCAGCAATCGCTCGACCCGCTCGGTGTCCAGACCCAGGCGGGCGGCCTTCATGTCGCGGCGCAGCTGGAGCCAGGTCGCGGGGTCTTGCCCGAAGCAGCCCAGGATCGCGGCCACCTGCTCCATGTCCCGGACGAAGCGCTCGAGGGTCAGGTACCGCGCAGCCTTGCCGACGCCCTTGCCCGAATCCAGCAGCCCGTTGACCTCGCCCAGGGGCTTGCTGAGGGCGCCGAGGGCGCCGCCGGTGTTGAAGTCGCCGCGCATGTGCTCGACGAAGGCCGCGAGCATGCCCGCGGTGGCCTCGCCCAGGGGTTCCTCGCCGGACGGACGTGTGGCCGCCGCCAGGAAGGCGCGCGCCTTCAGCAGGGTGCCGTAGACGTAGGCCAGCCGGTCGTCGGCCTCCTCCAGGCCGGGGAAACGGACGCGGCGGCGCAGTTCCTCCGTATCGGTGCGGTGTCCGCAGGCTCGGCACAGACCGGTCTCCTGCTCGTCGGGACCCAGGTCGGCTCCGCAGCCCGGGCAGGCCACCTCGATCTCAAAGTTCAGCCCGCTGCGGTAGTGGACCGTCAGCAGGAAGTAGCGCAGGGTCTCGGGCGGATACAGGGCCGTGATCTCGCGGGTGGTGAAGAAGTTGCCCAGGCTCTTGGACATCTTCTCGCCGGCGAAGTTGATGAAGCCGTTGTGCATCCAGAAACGGGCGAAGGTGTCCTCGCCGTGGGCGCCCTGGCTCTGGGCGATCTCGTTCTCGTGGTGCGGGAAGACCAGGTCTCGCCCGCCGGTGTGGATGTCGAAGCTGTCTCCGAGGTGGGTCGAGCTCATGGCCGAGCACTCGATGTGCCAGCCCGGCCGGCCGGATCCCCAGGGGCTGTCCCAGGCGGGTTCGCCCGGTTTGGCTCCCTTCCACAGGGCGAAGTCCAGGGGGGACTCCTTGCGCTCGTCCACCTCGATGCGCGAGCCGGCGCCCTCGATCATCTCGTCGATGCGGCGCTTGCTCAGCTTGCCGTAGCCGGGAAAGGCCCGCACGCGGTAGTAGACGTCTCCGTCCACGGCGTAGGCCAGACCCTTGTCCACCAGGGACCGCACCAGCTCGATGATCTGGGGGATGTGATCCTGGACGCAGGGTTCGACGTCCGGAGGCGTCACGTTCAGGTCCGCCATGTCCCGGTGGTACTCGGCCGCGTACCTTGCCGCCACCTCGACCGCGGGCCGGCCTTCCTCCAGGCTGCGCCTGATGATCTTGTCGTCGATGTCGGTGATGTTGCGGACGTACTTGACCTCGTAGCCCTGTTGCCGCAGGAAACGCACGATGACGTCGGGCACGATGGCTGCGCGGGCGTTGCCCACGTGCGTCAGGTCGTAGACCGTGGGGCCGCAGCAGTAGATGCCGACCTTGCCGGGCTCGAGGGTCTCCAGGGGGCGCCGGGCGCCGCTGAGGGTGTCGTGCAGTTCGATGGGCGCAGGGTTCATGTTTCCACCAGATCCGTTGGAGGCTTGGTCCATGCCGGTTCAGACGCCAATGTAACCAACATCCGCGCCCTCCACCAAATTATCCGCCGCCCTCGCCGCTGAGGACGAAGGCCGCCCAGAAGGCGGGATGGGCTGTGTCCAGATCCCCGGTCAGCCGCCCGGCCCGGCCCTCGATCATGGCCCGCTTGACGAGGGCGAGGGCCAGCGCCCGGTCTCGTTCTGCCCCGGCCAGCCGGCGGTAATAGTCCTCCATCACCAGGGCGGTCGCCTCGCCCGAGACGTGCCACAGGCTGGCGACCACGCTGCGCGCCCCGGCGAACATGAAGCTGCGGGTCAGGCCGACCAGCCCCTCGCCGCCGACGTGGCGGCCCAGCCCCGAGGCGCAGGCCGCCAGCACGACCTGGTCGCAATCCAGACCCAGCCCGAAGACGTCCGAGACGCTGAGGAAACCCGTGGAACCGTCCTCGGGGTCGGGGCTGAGGACCAGGCCCGAGTAGCGAGGCCGGCTCTCGTTGAGCAACCCGTGAGTGGCGAAGTGCACCTGGGCGTAGGCTTCCCGGCCGCCGGCCGACCGCAGGTTCCGCACCGTGGCGTCGGTCCGCCGCAGGATGGTCGCGCCCCCGGACGGCGCCAGCCCGGCGAGGGCGGCCATCTCCGCCGAGGCGAAGGGCAGGGGCGGCAGGTCGGCCGCACCCGCCGCATGGGCGAACATGTCCGCCTCGCTCCCCTTCACCAGGACCGGGTCGCCCACCAGCAGCCAGGATCCCCGTTCCGGGGCCGGCTTCCGGGAACGCACCCGGGCCAGGACGCTGGCCGAGGGGGTGACCGAAACCACCTTGGACCGGATCAGGAAGGGCAGGTCCCGGCATGAGGTCCCCCCGCGGTCGTCCGTCAGGAGGACCTCGAAGGGCAGGTAGTGCAGCGCCCCGTCCGGGGAGATCACCAGACGCTCGGCCCGGTCGACCAGATCCTGCACCGGTCCCA
>JAHJTW010000055.1 GCA_018829565.1 bacterium
CGGGGGGCGAGGGGGCGGGGGTCGGGAGCGGGGATCAGGATCCCTCCACCTCGGGGGTGTTGAAGCTCCGGGGTTCGGCGTCCTTCACGTAGCGGTCGAGCCAGTTCACCGTCTCCCACAGCAGGTGCATGACCGATTCGCGGGCCCGGTAGCCGTGGCTCTCGTGGGGCAGCATGACCAGCCGGGCCGTGCCGCCGTGGCCCTTGATGGCGCCGTACATGCGTTCGCTCTGCATGGGGAAGGTGCCGCTGTTGTTGTCGGCTTCGCCGTGCACCAGCAGGATCGGCTCGTCGATCTTATCGGCGTGCATGAACGGGGACATGGTGAAGTAGACCTCGGGGGCCTCCCACAGGGTGCGCTCCTCGGACTGGAACCCGAACGGGGTGAGGGTCCGGTTGTAGGCGCCGCTGCGGGGCAGGCCGGCCCGGAAAAGATCCGAATGGGCCAGCAGGTTGGCGGTCATGAAGGCGCCGTAGCTGTGGCCCCCGATGGCGACGCGTTCGGGGTCGACCACGCCCCTGCGGACGACCTCGTCGACGGCGGCCTGGGCGCTGGCCACCAGCTGCTCGATGAAGGTGTCGTTGGGTTCATCCTCGCCCTCGCCCACGATGGGCATGGTCGGATCGTCCAGCACCGCATAGCCCTGGGTCAGGTAGAGCATGGGGGAGAACCAGCCCACCCGCGTGAACCGGTAGGGCGAGTCGGTGACCTGGCCGGCGTCGTCGGCGCTCTTGAACTCGGTGGGATAGGCCCACATCAGGCAGGGCAGGGGTCCGTCGCGGTCCTTGTCGTAGCCCGCCGGCAGGTACAGGGTGCCGGTCAGCTTGACGCCGTCGTTGCGCTCGTACTGGATCAGCTCCTTGCTGATGCCGGCGAGCTGGGGCGTGGGGTCGGGGAAGAAGGTCTTCGGGTCCAGCCTGCCGTCCTTCAGGTCGCGCAGGAAGTAGTTGGGCGGCTCGGTCTGGGACTCGCGGCGGGTCAGCAGCAGCAGCTTGCCCGGGTCGATGAGTTCGACGGGGCTCTCGTAGTGGGGAGCCTCGGAGCGGAAGAGGCGTTCGGTCTTCCCGGTCGCCAGATCGTGCTTGTCGAGGAAGGGGCGGTCGCCCTCGGGAGAGGCGCCCTCGCCGTTGAGGAAGATGGTGCGGCCGCCGTCGGCGGTCAGGATCACCTGCCGGCCGAACCGGTTGCGGTGGGTCAGCGGCTGTCCCGGATCGGTGTAGCGGTCCTGCCACGAGCGGTCCTGGACGATCACCGGGGCGAAGTCGCGGTCGCCGGGCTTGATCCGCCAGACCTTCACGTTGCGCGTCTTCCACCACCAGCTGGACACGAAGGCCAGGTCATCGTCGCCCCAGGTGACCCCGCCGTAGCGCTGGCCCAGGGTGATCAAGGGCAGGGGCTCGCCGGTGAAGGGGGCGTCCAGGGTGAAGACGCGGTCCCTTTCCTCGGCCTCGACGCCGCCGTCGCCGCCGTCGAGGGCCTCGGTCCAGACCAGCTGGGCGGGCTTGTCGTCCCGCCACTCGACCGACCGCCGGCCCACGGGAACCGAGCCGAAGCTGATGGGCACCTGGTCCTGCAGGGGCAGGTCGGCCACCAGGTAGGCGAGCTTCCCGTCCAGGTCCCAGATCTCGATGCGTCGGGGAAAGTCGCTCTCCTGCAGCGAGTAGGAATAGGGATGCCGGATCATCTGGACCATGAGGTACTTGCCGTCGGGTGAGGGATCCATGCTCCGGAAGACCGCGGGTTCACCGAGCAGGGAGACCTTGCCGTCCAGGGTCAGCTTCACGACCTGACTGGTGCAGTAGTGGTCGTAGAGGGATTCGTCGTAGGGGTTCTGCAGCAGGTCCTGGAAGGTCCGGGCCGGGGCCTTCTTGCCCAGGTTCTCCTGGATGACAGGACCGCCGGGCACCAGGTTCTCCACCGGGGGCTCGCCCCGGCCGGCGGGCAGGGTCTTCGCCACCAGGCTCTTGCTGTCGGCCAGCCAGTCGTAAGGGCGGCCATAGACGCCGTTGAGGGCCATGCCCTCGGGCGTGACGCGGCCGGCTTTCCCGTCCTTCAGTTCCGCGGCCCACAGGGTCAGCCGCTCGTCGCGGGTGACCACGAATGCGATGCGCTTGCCGTCGGGGGACCAGCTGACGCCGGTGATCCGTCCGCCCTCGGGGATCCCGGTCACAGGCACCTCCTTGCCGTCGCTCAGGCGGCGGAAGGTCAGCCGGTCGAGGCTGCTCACCCGGCTGGGTCCGTTGTCCCGCGGATTGATGCGCAGACCCGCCAGGCGCAGCTCGGGCTGGGCGACCTCCTCGATGGGGGGCAGTCCGGGCTGCTGGAGCAGGAGCAGCCACTCCTTGTCCGGACTGACCGCCACGAAGGGGGAGGGCGGGGCGTCGATGATGTCCACCAGGACCCGGGGAGGCAGCTGGTAGGACAGGGCATCCTCCTGGGCCAAGGCGGGCGCGGTGACGGCAGCAAGGGCTGCGACGGTCAAGGCGACAGCGGCCAGGGCGATGGCGGCCGGCAGGTTCAGGGACGGGCGTTTCACGGGACGCGTCATGATGGCGGACTCCTGGCTGGAACCGTGGATGGTTGCGAAGCGCGCAGTATACCGCCCGGGGGGCGGGATTCCTACTACGGGATCGGGGGCTCCTGGTTGCGCAGGGGCGGCGGATGGGTCCCGCAGGGGCGATATTGAAAGGAAGGACAGGCCATCGCCATCATCATCGGAGAGGAGAACGTCATGCATGGAATCAGGTTGGATCGGCGGGAGTTCTTCCGGCAGGCAGGCCGCTGGGGGGTTGCAGGAATCGGGGGGGTGGTCCTGGCTCCGCTGGTCGCGTCCATCGCGGGCTGCGGGGAGGACAAGTCGTCAGGCGACGGGAGTTCCCCGGGGGATGCGCCGAAGGCCGCAGCCGCCCCCGATTCCAGGGACCGGGAGCAGGACCCCTGCACCGACATCTCCGAATTGACCCCTGAGGACGTCGAAGTCCGGCAGGGCCTGGAGTATGTCGAAGCCACGGAAAATCCCCAGGAAAACTGCGGGAACTGCGAGTTCTACGTGGCGCCCGAGGCGGGCCGACCCTGCGGGGCCTGTGATCTCTTTTCGGGACCGGTGGTCCGGGAGGGCTGGTGCGTCGGCTGGTCCGCTCTTTGAGGAGATCATTGAAAATCATTGAACCTGTTCAAAAACCCTCATTTATAGAAAACCCCGCGGCTTTGCCGGTCGGGGTTTTCATTGCCGCAATCTTCCCCAAAAAAATTTGGCGTTGCGGGTCTATATCACACAATATTAGTATGGTATTCGGTATAATGAATATCAAATTCACCGAAAGACCGGGGGATGGGTGGTGGTGAAGATCACGGCCGTCCCGACCCAGGTCTTATCCGGGTGGACGGTCCAAAGGGGAAGCTGATGAGTCCGGTTCTTTCAGGTTGGTTCGGCAAGGTGCGCTCCCTCGCCCTGATCCTGTGCCTGGGCATGAGCGCGATGGTCTGGCCTGCGGCCGCCGGGCCGGACGACCAGGCCCCGGCCACCGCAGCCGAGGCGACGGGACTCGGGGAGACGACCGAGTTCGACGAACACCTGGGCGACTTCGTGCCTGGGGACATCGTCCTGACCGACGAGGACGGCAACCAGGTCGACCTGGCGTCCTTCATCGACAAGCCGACGATTCTCTCCCTGGTCTACTACAGCTGCCCGGGTATCTGCACCCCGCTGCTGAACGAGGTGGCCGACGTGCTCGGCAAGAGCGGCCTCGACCCCGCCCAGCAGCCCTTCCAGCTGCTGACCGTGAGCTTCGAGCCCACGGACGACCACGAGATGGCCCGGACCAAGAGGGAGAACTACCTCAAGCAGGTGGGACGCGACCTGCCCCCCGAGACCTGGCGCTTCTTCACGGGCGACGCGGAGAACATCGGTCGGTTGACCTCGGCGGTCGGCTTCCGGTACAAGCGCGCCGGCGGGGAGTACCTGCACCCGGGCGGGCTGATCATGCTCTCGCCCGAGGGCAAGATCGTCCGCTACCTGTACGGCATCCAGTTCCTGCCCTTCGACTTCGAGATGGGCATCTACGAGGCGGCCCAGGGCAAGGTCACCCCGACCACCGCCCGGCTGCTGCGGTTCTGCTTCAGCTACGACCCCGCGGCCAAGACCTACGTGTTCAACCTGGCCAAGGTCGTCGGGTCCGTGATGTTCGTCTCCGTCCTGTTCTTCCTCGGCTTCCTGCTTTTCACGACCCGCTTCCACCGCGGGAGAAAGGGCCAGGCGCATGGCCGCACCTAGTTCCGTCGCCGCGTTCGGCACGACCGGCAGCTACCTCGACACCTTTCCCGGCCGCCGGGGGCTGTGGGGCTGGCTGACCACGGTCGATCACAAGAAGATCGGCCTGATGTACGCGGCGGCCATGTTCACCTTCTTCCTGGTCGGCATGGCCCTGGGCTTCCTGATCCGCCTCGAGCTGCTGCAGCCGGGGACCCAGTTCATCGGCCCGAAGACCTACAACTCCGTGTTCACCCTGCACGGGGTGATCATGATCTTCCTGTTCATCGTGCCGGGCATCCCCGCGATCCTGGGCAACTTCATCCTGCCGCTGCAGCTCGGCGCCGAGGACGTGGCCTTCCCGCGCCTGAACCTGCTCAGCTGGTACGTCTACATGGTCGGGGCGGTGATGGCCCTGGCGTCCCTGTTCATTTCGGGCGGTCCCATCGACACGGGCTGGACCTTCTACGCGCCCTACGCGGTGAACACCCAGACCAACGTGTCGTGGGCGGTGCTGGCGGCCTTCGTGCTGGGCTTCAGCTCGATCCTGACGGGGATGAACTTCATCACGACGATCCACAGGCTGAGGGCCCCGGGCATGGGATTCTTCGGGATGCCCCTGTTCTGCTGGGGTCTGTACGCCACGAGCTGGATCCAGATCATCGCCACCCCGGTGGTGGGCATCACCCTGGTCCTGCTGTTCCTGGAGCGCACCCTGGGCATCGGGTTCTTCGACCCGTCGCGCGGGGGCGACCCGATCCTGTACCAGCACCTGTTCTGGATCTACTCGCACCCGGTGGTCTACGTGATGATCCTGCCCGCCATGGGCATCATCTCGGAGATCCTGCCCACCTTCGCCCGCCGCACGATCTTCGGCTACAAGGCCATCGCCATGAGCTCCATGGCCATCGCGGTCGTGGGCTACCTGGTCTGGGGCCACCACATGTTCACCGTGGGGATGAGCGACACCGCCCGCTGGATCTTCAGCATCCTGACCTTCTTCGTGGCCGTGCCCACGGGAGTGAAGGTCTTCAACTGGATGGCCACGCTGTACCGCGGGTCCATCGAGGTGCGCGTGCCGCTGCTGTACGCCCTGGGCTGGGTCTTCCTGTTCTCGATCGGCGGGCTGACCGGTCTGGCCAACGGCGCACTGGCCACCGACATCCACATCCACGATACGGCCTACATCGTGGGGCACTTCCACTACACCATGTTCGGGGGGGCGGTGATCGGGATGTTCGCCGGCCTGCACTTCTGGTTCCCCAAGATCTACGGCCGCATGTACGACGAGAAGCGCGCCACCTGGGCCTGGGGCCTGATCATGGTGGGCTTCAACACCCTGTACTTCCCCATGCTCATCCTGGGGATCATGGGCATGCCCCGCCGCTACCAGGACTACCTGCCCCAGTTCAGCTTCTGGCACATGGTCTCGACCATCGGGTCGTGGATCCTGGTCGCGGGCATCCTGCTGATGTTCTTCAACCTGCTGCGGGCCATCAGGCACGGGAAGATCGCCGGGGACAACCCCTGGGGCGCCACGACGCTGGAGTGGAAGACGTCGTCGCCGCCGCCGCTGCTGAACTTCGCCCAGGCTCCGGTGGTCACGACCGGGCCCTACGACTTCACCGAGATCCTCGCCAAGGGTCACGACCCGGAGGCCAAGTCCCTATGAGCGCCGATCACGCCCACGCCCTGGAGGCCGGCCGGGGCAACGACCTGCCCGTCCACCGCGACGACGAGGGATCGAAGACCGGGATGTGGCTCTTCCTGTTCACCGAGCTGCTGCTGTTCGGCGGACTGTTCCTGATCTACGCGGTGTACCGGTCCATGGACGGCGCGGCCTTCCACCACGCGGCCGAGGAGCTGAACCGCACCCTCGGGGTGACCAACACCGTCGTCCTGCTCACCAGCAGCCTGACCATGGTGCTGTCCGTCAGCGCCCTGCAGAGAGGGAACCGCAGCCGCAGCCTGGCCATGCTGACGGCGACGTTCCTGCTGTCGTGCTGCTTCCTGGTGATCAAGTACTTCGAGTGGAGCGCCAAGTACCACCACGGGATCTTTCCGGGAACCGAGCACATCCACGCCCTTCCTGCGGGGGAGGGCCTGTTCTTCAGCCTGTACTTCATGATGACGGGCCTGCACGGGATCCACGTGGTCATCGGCATGATCGCGATGGCCATCGTGTTCGCGAAGGTCCGCAGCGGGTCGATCAACCAGGACCGCCACGGCGCCCTGGAGTACGTGGGCCTGTACTGGCACCTGGTGGACCTGATCTGGGTCTTCCTGCTGCCCCTGTTCTACCTGACGAACTGAGCGAAGGACGAGCGACATGAACCACAGCCATTCGATGACCCACGGCGGCAATGCCAGGCCCCACGTCCTGCCCGACGGGCTGTTCGTCGGAATCTGGGTGGGCCTGTTGCTGCTGACGGCCGCGACGGTGTCGGCCTCGGTGTTCTTTCCCGGCAAGATCGGGATCCTGGTGGCCGTGCTGGTCACGCCGGCCAAGGCGGCGCTGATCCTGATGTACTTCATGCACCTGAAGTACGAGAAGCCTGCATTCGTGGCGATGTTCCTGGTGGCCGTGGGCATCCTGGCCATCTTCATGGGTCTGACCTTCTTCGACTACCTCCACCGCTAAGGAACGGCATGAACGGCGCATCGAGCTATTCGGGCCTCGTCGACAGGGCCTTCATCTTCATCCTGGGGACCTCGATCCTGCTGCTGATCGCGGTGACCGCGGTGATGATCTTCTTCATCGTCCGCTACCGCCGCTCGAAGAACCCCAACCCGGCCCAGATCGAGGGCAGCACCACCCTGGAGACGATCTGGACCGTGCTGCCCACCATCCTGGTGCTGGTGATGTTCTACTACGGCTGGGCCGGGTTCAAGGTCATGCGGGACATCCCCGACGGGGCCATGCAGGTGACGGTCAAGGCCCAGATGTGGTCCTGGCTCTTCGAGTACGAGAACGGCAAGCAGTCCGCCGAGCTGATCGTGCCCACCGGCAGGCCGGTGGCGCTGAACCTCACCTCGTCCGATGTGATCCACAGCTTCTTCGTGCCGGCGTTCCGGCTCAAGGAGGACTGCATGCCCGGGCGGACGAACCACGCCTGGTTCGAGTCGATCCGGGACGGGGAGTACGACCTGCTGTGCGCCGAGTACTGCGGGGACCTGCACAGCGCCATGCTCTCGAAGGTGGTCTCGGTGCCGGCCGATTCGTTCGACGCCTGGCTGGGCCTGGATGCGGGGCCGCCGACCGGCCGCCAGCTGCTGACCCTGCGCGGCTGCGTGGCTTGCCACACGCTCGACGGCAAGGATCTGGTCGGCCCGTCGTTCAAAGGGGTCTTCGGCAAGACCGAGACCGTGGTGCTGCCCGACGGGACCGAGCGCCAGGTGACCATCGACGAGGAGTACCTGCGGCGGGCGATCCTCGAACCGAAGGCCGAGATCGTCAAGGGATACAAGGACCAGATGCCCGAGCAGCGCGACCTCGTGACCGACGAGGAAGTGGACGCCCTGATCAAGTTCATCAAGGGATTGCAATAGCCGTGAAACCCTGGCTGCAGCTGCTGAAACTGCGCATCACGGTGGCCTCGACCGTGACCACGGTGGTGGGCTACGTGATGATGCGCGGGCGGTTCGACTGGCCGCTTTTGCCGGTGGCCCTGGGCATCCTGCTGCAGGCCTGCGGGGCCGCGGCCCTGAATCAGGTCCAGGATGCGCTCGTCGATGCGAAGATGCCGCGGACGTCCGGCCGTCCCATCCCCTCGGGCCGGGTCAGTCGCCGGGCGGCGTTCCTGTTCGCCCTGGGACTGCTGGCCGCCGGGACCGGCGTGCTGTGGCTGGTGCAGCCCGCGGCGGCGCTGCTGGGTGTGGCCGCCGCCGTGGTCTACAACGGGATCTACACCCCCCTCAAGCGGGTCACGCCGTTCGCCGCGTTGCCGGGCGCGCTGATCGGCGCCTTGCCCCCGGTGGTGGGCTGGGTCGCGGCCGGCGGCTACCTCGAGGACCCCACCATCCAGATGGTGGCGTTCTTCTTCTTCATCTGGCAGATCCCGCACTTCTGGCTGCTGCTGCTGCACTACGAGAGCGACTACACCGCCGGCGGGATGCCCTCGATGTTCGACCGCTTCGACCGCCGCCAGGTGGTCAAGCTGACCTTCCTGTGGATCGCCGCCCTGGCGGTCGCCTCCCTGCTCATGCCCCTGTTCGCGGTCTTCGACCGCCCCGTGCACGGCTACATCCTGGCGGCCGCCGGGCTGGTGGTCGTGGTCCGGGCCCTGGCCCTGCTGCGGATCGACACCGTCGCGCTCGCCGAGGGCGGCGCCGCGGTGATGGCCGTCTTCGGCCGCAGCTGCAAGATCCGTTTCATGGAGATCAATACCTTCGCCCTGCTGGTGTCGGTGCTGATGGTGATCGACGGGCTGGGGTGAGGTTCGCGGAACTTCCGATTCAATCCCAGAGCCGGCACCTGCGCTCCTCGATGAGTTCCACGTAGGCCTCTGCAAGCTCTTTCGGCAGGAAGCTGCGGCGGATCATCTGTGGCCAGCGTCCGCTGGCGGTCTTCAGGTTTTCCAGCTCGTCGTCGATGACGGGGCCGGGCAGCCCCAGCCGTTCACGCCCCAGATAATCCACCAGGACTTCCCGTTTCAGGTTGCTCTTCTTGCCGGCGAGGGGGAGGGCCGACTCATCCCGGGCGTCGCGCAGCACGATGGTGGAGTTGAGCAGGTCATAGGCCGGGGCGAGCTGCACGCGCGGGGGCCGGGTGATCAGGGACCAGTTCTTCAGGTGCATGTCCTCCCCGCCGGTCAGGAAGCAGAAGATCACCCGGCGGAAGAACTCCTGGAACTCCACCAAAGGAAAGGTCGCGAAGCGTTCGATGACCGCCGCGACCTGCTCCAGGCTGGAATCGTACTTGGTGGCGCGATCGCGGCCGGAGAGCTGGGCGAAGTCCTCCACCGCCAGCTTGCGTCCGCGCCCGGCGCGGTCGAAGCGGCGGATGAAGTAGGTCCATGAGCCGTCCCGCCCCGGGACCAGCCCGTGGACCGGCACCTCGATGCCCGCGGTGGCGGCCAGGCGCATGGTGAGATCCTCGTTCTCCGGCAGGTGGGGATAGGAGGGGCTGGGCGGCTTGAGGATGTAACGGCCGCCCGTGTCCACCACCTCGAACCGGCCACGGCGGACGTCGAGCCGGGCGCTCAGCTTGGGCTGCACCCCCTGGATGGACATCTTGACGGCCCGGGCCGCGGCTTCCTGCAGCTGCTCGGCCGCATCGAAGGGCAACGGATCCAGGCGGACGAGCCGGGGGGACAGGAGCCGCAACCCCGCCCGGGAGTAGAGGCCGGGGTGACCGTCGGGGAGGTCCTCGTAGGTGATGGGGCAGCGGCTCATGGTCCGGCCTCCGTGTCGGGAGGCAGGACGGTGACGGCGCCCACCAGATCCCGGCCCACGCAGAGGATCTGCCCGAAGCCGTCGCTGCGGTCGAGCTTGGCCGCCCTCAGCAGGGCTTCCAGCTGCAGGCCCTCGGGCAACAGGCCGTCGAAGAAGGGGGGAAAGCGGTCGAAGACGTACGGCTCGGGCCGGACCGGCAACGCCAGGGAGACCGGGGGACCGGCGTAGTCACCGTGATAGGTCAGCCGGTACTCCCGGCGGTCGTCGCCTTCACTCAGCCTGGCGGCCGGCAGGCCATGGACCAGGACCAGGGCTTCACGCATCGCCGGCCTCCCCGAGAGGCGAGGTCCACGCCAGGCGGATGTTGAGCGCGGCGAGGATCTTCAGCACCGTATCGACCTGCATGGTGGGCTTGCCCTTCTCCAGATCGTGGACGACGGTCTTGCCCACGCCGGCCAGGCGGGCAAGCTCGGCCTGGTTCAGGCCGGCGAGCTTGCGGTGCCGGCGAACGGCGGCGCCCAGGTTCCGGGTCCAGGCGCCGGGCGAATGATCGGTGGCTGCGGCCGGCATGGGCTGCTCCCCCGTGGGATGGTGGTTGAGGGTTCTTGGGGCTGGTATTTACTGCCTTGACGGTTATTATCATGATTTTCGGCACGGTGAAGCCAATGGTCAAGGGGAAATCGAAAAAAATTACTGCTTGGGTGGAAATTATTGATAATTTTCATGGAATGAGGATGTTTTCCCCGAGAAAAGTCAGAAATTTACTGTTATAGAGGTAAAATTCATGATCAACATCGTATGCCAGCCTGATGGATCCCGGTGTTGCGCACCATGAAGGGCCGCGGTAATGTCCGGGCACCTTGTTCGGTCCCCCAGCCCGGAGGCAACCCATGATCCGTGCCGTTTTCTCCCTGGTCCTTCTCGTGATCTGCGCCGGGTCGGCCGTCGCGGTTCTGCCGACATATGACGAACCCGTGCGGACGGTCTGGCTCATCCGCCACGGCGAGTACGAACACGGCGTGGATACGCCCGACGAGGGGGGATTGGTGGCCCTGGGCCGGCAGCAGGCCCGGCTGCTGGCCGCCCGCCTGGACGGCTACCCGGTCGCGTTCACATCCATCCAGTCCAGCACCATGACGCGGGCGAGGGAGACGGCCGAGATCCTGGCTGCCCACTTTCCCGACCTGACGCTGGACCGGTTCGACGACATCCGCGAGTGCACGCCGACGACCCGGCGGCAGGACATCATGGACGACCTGGAGCCGGGCGAGGCCGCCGAGTGCGAGGCGAACATCGAGACGGGCTGGGCGCGGATCTTCCGGCCGGCCGCCGGACCCGGCGACGAGCACGACATCGTGGTCTGCCACGGCAACGTGATCCGGTGGTTCGTGACCCGGGCCCTGGGGGTGGATCCCCACGCCTGGCTCGGCATGAGCATCGCCAACTGTTCGGTCACGGTGATCCAGGTGCGCGCGGACGGCGCGCTGAAGCTGGTCAGCTTCGCCGATTCGGGGCACGTCCCGTGGTCGATGACGACCTATCCCGGGGTCGAGGCGGAGCAGTAGGTATGCTCCGGCCCATGCATTACCGCAAGTTCCATCGCGGCATCTCCGTGATCATCGGCATCCAGCTGGCGCTGTGGGTGATCAGCGGGATCTACTTCGCCTGGACGGATCTCGACGAGATCCACGGCGACCACCTGCGCGCACCGGGGGAACCGCTGGTGCTGGGTCCCGGTTGGATGGGTCCGGCGGACGCTTTGCGCGCTGCAGGGGTCCCCGACACGGTGGGATCCGTCGATGTGGTTTCGGTCCTGGGGGAGACCTTCTACCGCGCGAAGTTTTCCACCGGGGCGGAGCCGGGGACGGTCCTGGTGGGGACCGCGACCGGGGAAGTGCGGCCGGCGGTCACCGAGGAGGAGGCGCGCGCCATCGCACAGGAGAGCTTCCTGCCCCGGGCCGGGATCGCGAGCGTCGACCGGCTGGAACCCGGCCAGGTGGGCCCGCACCATGAATACAGGGAGGGGCCTTTGCCGGCCTGGCGGGTGACCTTCGATCACGGGTCGGGAACGCGTGTCTACGTCTCGGCCGCTGACGGCCAGGTCGTCACCCACCGCAACGGGGGCTGGCGCGTCTTCGACTTCCTCTGGATGCTCCACACCATGGATTACCTGGGCCGCGACGACATCAACAACCCCGTCCTGAGGGTCCTCGCGGCGCTGGCCCTAGTGACGGTGGTTTCGGGGTTCGCCCTGTGGTTCCAGACCCGGCAACGGCGGCGGCGAAACTGACCGCCCTCCGCCTCGATCAGCCGGCCACCTGGCCCAGGGGCTCAAGGTGCTGCTCGTAGCGGATGGGTGGGAATTGTTTGTGGATGCGTGTTGTCAAAATCATTATATATTGAAACGATCAAAAGTTAAATTTAATCCATAAAAGATTACTTTTGTCCCGAATATTTTATCAATAATATTATAATAAGATAATAAATCAATATTATTGAAAGCTGCGAGTACAAGATCTAAAATAATTCCGGCGGTCCATTCCGGGCCGCCATCATCATAGGGGGTTCCTCATGCGGAACTTTGCAACAGCACTGCTCGCTCTTCTGCTCCTCTGCCCCACCATCGCACTGGCGGGGGCCCCTCTCACCGGAACCTGGAGTTCCACGGACATTGGCGGCACCGTGCCCACCGGCCGCTACACTGAAGGCTGGGATGCCGCCGGCGGCGCCATGCTGGCCGGCACCACGTTGAATGCGGCGTCCTGGGACGGCGCGGTCCTGGGCGCAAGCTGGGCCTACTCCTGCGCCATCGAGACCGCCGACGCCGTGCTGATCGACGATTCCGTCATCGCCGGCAACGGCACCCGGACCTGGAAGAAGGTCTTCCACGGGGGGACGATCTGGCTCAGCGGCTCCGGCCCCTGGAGCACCGGCGACCCGTCGTACACCGGGCAGATCCTTTCCTACGTGGAATTCGAGACGCTGACCTACGTCGGCGGAAACGTCATCGGCGCCCGGACCAACGTCACGGCCACCGCCACCATCGACGGTTACGACTGGGCCTGCCTGGGATTCACCGTCGGAAACGGAACCAAGAGGGGCGATACCGACAGCGGTCCGGTGCTTGCGGATTACCCGGATGCGTTGACCACCTCCTGCAGTTCCGGCGCGTCGAACGCCGCCTTCTGGGACTTCACCCAGCTCGTGCTGTACATCGACAACTGCACGGTCGACACCGAGGCGCAGACCTGGAGCAACCTGAAGGCTCTGTATCGGTAAACCGATTCCCGGGAATCCAGGGAAGACGCGGAGGGCCCGGTGGCAACCGGGCCCTCGGCTTATATGAGAATGCCGCGGAACGGAATGGTCAGGGGTGAGGGCCCAGATGGTGCGCGAGACGCTCCCTGATGAAGTAGCGCCACCCGCCCTCGCAGCTCTCGCGGCTGAACGCCGGATCATTGCGGGGAAAACTCTCCAGACCCGTGTTCGTCAGGGTCAGGGTCGTTCCACCGTCGGATTCGGCCAGCTCCCAGGTGGTCGCGCCCTCACCGGGAAGGCCCTCGTAATTCCAGGTGTAGGTGATCTTGATCTGCGGGACGACCTCGGTGACACGCCAGACGTGGTGGTAATCGCGCCCCTCGTGCCGGACGGTGAAGCGTGTCTCGAACCCGACCCTAGGCTGGAAGTCCTCCATCTGCTCGAAGTACCAGCGGCGCATCTCGTCAGGGTCGGTGATGGCCTTCCAGACCGCCTGGCGGGACGCCGCCACGGACAGTTCGACGACGATGGGCGGCATGCCGGTCATGGGCGGCTCCTGTTCCGGTTCATTCGCCGGCGGCCTTCGCCGCGGCGATCAGCTCGGCCTCACCCGCCACCGGGATGCGCTCCAGGGCCGCGGCCCGCTTGTCCTCGGGCAGGCCGTCGAAGGACTCCAGGGTGGCGGTGATGGTGTCGGCCAGGGGCCGGAAGGTCAATCCCGAGGCCACCGACCGGGCGTTGCTGAAGGTGTGGAATCCCTTGTACTCGCCCTCGTAGGGGGTCCAGATGGGGAAGGCGACGTCGGGGTGGGTTTCGTCCCAGCCGGTGCCCAGATAGGTGAAGACGGCATCGCTGCCGGTGACGGCGCGGGCGGTCTCGACGACTTTGCCCATGGTGAGCCGCCCCTCGGGACCGCAGCCGTTGAACACGCCGGTCGTGTTCTGCTCGGCCAGGGTGATGATCCACTCGGTCAGGTCGCGCACGTCGATGATCTGCACCGGGTCCTCGGGACTGCCCGGCACCGCCATCTCGCCGCCCTGGCGCACCCGCACCGGCCAGTAGGTGAAGCGGTGGGAGGTGTCGCCCGGGCCGACGATGAACCCGGGCCGCACCACGGCGACGCGGCCGGGCATGGCCGTCTGGGCCGCCTGCTCGCACAGGGCCTTCAGCGCTCCGTAGTATTCGTAGTTCTCGCCCATGGTCTCCAGGGTCGGGTCGTCCATCACGGCCAGCGGCGCATCGACGTCCTGGTTCTCGACGTCGGTCTTCGCGTAGGCGGAAATCGACGAGATGTAGATGTACTGCCGGACGCTGGGCGCCAGCAGCTCGGCCGACGCCTTGACGTGCCGGGGATAGTAGCCGCTGTTGTCGATCACGACGTCGAAGGTGCGTCCTTCCAGGGCCGACAGACCCTCGTCCTTGTCCGGATCGCGGTCGCCCTTGAGGGTCTCGATGTCGGGGAAGAGGTCGGGCCTGGTCTTGCCCCGGTTGAACAGGGTGACGGTGTGGCCGCGCTCCTGGGCGGCCTTCACTTCCCAGGGCCCGATGAAACCGGTGCCCCCGAGGATGAGGATGCGCAGACCGGGCTCGGCCGGTGCGGTGGTCTGTTCGGCGAACACCTGGCCGGACGGCAGGATCGCCGCGATGATGGCCAGGACGAGGAGGGGCAGGAATCGGGACATGGGCGCTTGCCTCCGGATGGAAGGGGACGGATGATCCAGGTCAGCCAGTACGCCGCCGGGAGGGGCAGGGTTTCCGGGGATTCATAGGGGATCGGCGGGGTGGGGGTCAACGGGTGTTCGTTCCGGGGCCGATATGGCAGGAGGTTGACGGTGCCGCGTTTCACGACACCGCCCGATCGTGAGGGCTTCGAGGAGGCCGTGTGGGAGATGGTCATGCAGATCCCGCGGGGGCGGGTGTGCACCTACGGCCGGATCTCCGAGCTGGTGGGAGCCCCGTCGGGAATGGATGCTCCGGCCTTCCGGGCCTTCGGTCCGCGCTGGGTGGGCGGGGCCATGGCCCACTGCCCCGATGGTGTTCCGTGGTGGCGGGTGATCAACGCCCAGGGCCGGATCAGCCAGCGGGAGGGGGCGGAGAGGCAGCGGAGGATGCTGGAGGAGGAGAGGGTGGAGTTCTCCGAGCGGGGGAAGGTGGATATGGGGGAGTATGGGTGGGAGGGGTAGTTCGAGTCCCACCCGGGGAGAGTGCTATAATCCGACCCGCCCCC
>JAHJTW010000056.1 GCA_018829565.1 bacterium
ATCACCTCGTCGAGGATGTCCCAGACTTCCGGCTTCTCCTTCTCGACCAGCTTCTTGGCCTGCTTGACGGTCGAGGAATAACCCTTGGCGTCGAGGCGGGCGTAGATGAAGGGCTTGAACAGCTCCAGGGCCATGCTCTTGGGCAGACCGCACTGGTACAGCTTCAGCTCGGGGCCGACGACGATCACCGAACGGCCGGAGTAGTCCACGCGCTTGCCCAGCAGGTTCTGGCGGAACCGGCCCTTCTTGCCCTTGATCATGTCGCTGAGCGACTTCAGGGGCCGGTTGCCCTGGCCCTTGACGGCGCGGGACCGGCGCCCGTTGTCGAACAGGGCGTCGACGGCCTCCTGCAGCATGCGCTTCTCGTTGCGCAGGATCACCCCGGGAGCCTTGATCTCGATGAGCTTCTTGAGCCGGTTGTTGCGGTTGATGACCCGGCGGTACAGGTCGTTCAGGTCGCTGGTGGCGAACCGGCCGCCGTCCAGGGGCACCAGGGGCCGCAGGTCCGGAGGCAGCACGGGAATGCAGTCCAGGATCATCCAGTCGGCCTGGTTGTTGCTGTGCCGGAAGGAGTCGATGATCTTCAGGCGCTTGAGGATGGTCTTCTTCCGCTGCACCGACGTCTCGACCTTGACCTGGGCGCGCAGCTCCATGTCGAGCTCTTCCATGTCCAGGCCGGCCAGCAGCCTGCGCACGGCCTCGGCGCCCATCTCCATCCGGCATTCCCAGTCGGGATGCTCGTCCTTCAGCTCCCACCATTCCTCGTCGCTGATCACGTCCCCGACCTGCAGCTCGGTGTTGCCCGGGTCGAGCACCACGCTGGATTCGTAATAGAGGATCCGCTCGAGGTCCTTGACCTTCATGGCCAGCAGCTGGCCCATGCGGCTGGGCAGGCCCTTGAAGAACCAGATGTGGGCGATGGGCACGGCCAGCTCGATGTGGCCCAGACGTTCGCGCCGCACCTTGCTCTGGGTGACCTCCACGCCGCACTTGTCGCAGACGATGCCGCGGAAACGGATCCGCTTGTACTTGCCGCAGTTGCACTCCCAGTCCTTCACGGGACCGAAGATGCGCTCGCAGAACAGGCCATCCTTCTCCGGCTTGAAGGTCCGGTAGTTGATGGTCTCGGGCTTGGTGACCTCGCCGAAGCTCCACTCCCGGATCTTGTCCGGGGAGGCGAGCTGGATCATGATCGCGTTGCAGTCCGCGCTCTTCTTCGTCTCGTCACGAAAAGTCTGGCCGAGCATGTATTCTCCATTCCGGCGCCGGGCCCCACCCGGGCCCCGCCTGATAAAGACGATCCGATCTAGCCCGCGTCTTCAAGGGTCACGTCGAGGCAGAGGCTCTGCAGCTCGCGCATGAGCACGTTGAAGGACTCGGGGATCCCCGGCTCGGGCGGATTCTCGCCCTTGACGATGGCCTCGTAGATCCGGGAACGGCCGGTCACGTCGTCGGACTTGACCGTCAGCATCTCCTGGAGGCAGTTGGCTGCGCCGTAGGCCTCCAGCGCCCAGACTTCCATTTCTCCGAAACGCTGGCCGCCGAACTGGGCCTTGCCGCCCAGGGGCTGCTGCGTGACCAGGCTGTAGGGGCCGATGGACCGGGCGTGGATCTTCTCCTCGACCAGGTGATGCAGTTTCATGACGTAGATCACGCCGACGGTGACTTCCTTGTCGAACCGCTCGCCGGTCCGGCCGTCGTACAGGACGCTCTTGCCGCTGGGGTCGTGGCCCTGGTCGGTCAGGAACTCCTTGATCTCGTCGATGGTCGCCCCGTCGAACACCGGGGTCATGACCTTCACGCCCTTGCTGGCGGCGGCGTAGCCCAGGTGGGTCTCGAGGATCTGGCCCAGGTTCATTCGGCTCGGCACGCCCAGGGGGTTCAGGACGACGTCGACCGGAGTCCCGTCGGCCAGGTAGGGCATGTCCTCGTCGGCCATGATCTTGGAAACGACGCCCTTGTTGCCGTGGCGGCCGGCCATCTTGTCGCCCACGCTGAGCTTGCGCCGGCGCGCGACGTAGACCTTGACCAGCTTGACCACCCCGGGCGGCAGCTCGTCGCCGCGCAGGGCCCGCTCGCAGTTCTTCTCGTACTCGACGTCGATGCGGTCGCGCTCGCGGGCGGCGGCCTCGAACACGGACCTGATCCGGCTGTCCTGCTTCTCGTCCTGGACCAGGGGCAGCCCCCAGTGGATGGAGTTGAAGTCCAGCTCGTCCAGGGTCTGCTTGGTGAACTTCCGTCCGGACTTGAGCAGCACCTCGCCGGTGTTGGCGTCGATGACGTGGTGCGCCGTCTGGCCGCTGAAGAGCTCGCCCAGGCGCTCGGCGGCCAGGGTGTTGATCTTGCCCAGGTCGCGGTCGCGACGGCGGCGCAGGGCGTCCAGCTGCCGCTTCTCTTCCTTCTTGGAGCGGGTGGTGCGGTCCTGGCGGCTGAACACCTTGACGTCCACCACGATGCCGTCCATGCCCGGAGGCGCCTTCAGGGAGGCGTCCTTCACGTCGCCGGCCTTCTCGCCGAAGATGGCCCGCAGCAGCTTCTCCTCGGGGCTCAGCTCGGTCTCCCCCTTGGGAGTGACCTTGCCGACCATGATGTCGCCGGCCTTGACCCGGGCGCCCGGGAAGATGATCCCGTCCTCGTCGAGGTTCTTCAGGGCGTCCTCGCCGACGTTCGGGATCTCGCGGGTGACCTCTTCGACGCCCCGCTTGGTGTCCCGCACCTGCAGCTCGAATTCCTCGATGTGCAGCGAGGTGAAGATGTCCTCCTTCACCAGCTTCTCGGAAACCAGGATGGCGTCCTCGAAGTTGTACCCGCCCCAGGGCATGAAGGCCACCAGGAGGTTCCGGCCCAGGGCCAGCTCGCCCTGCTCGGTGCAGGGTCCGTCGGCGATGGGATCGCCCTTCTTCACCCTCTGGCCGGGCATCACCAGGGGCTTCTGGTTGTAGCAGGTGTCCTGGTTGGAGCGCTTGAACTTGCGCAGGTGGTACTCGATGAGTCCACCCTGCTCGAAGAAGCTCGACTGCTCGACCTTGTCGGGATCGTCGTAGCGGATGACGATGGAATCGGCCGTCGCCGACTCCACGACGCCCGGAGCCTCGGCGACGATGACCGCGCCGGAGTCGATGGCGACCTTCTTCTCCATGCCCGTCCCCACCACCGGGGAATCGGCCCTCAGCAGGGGCACCGCCTGGCGCTGCATGTTGCAGCCCATCAGGGCGCGGTTGGCGTCGTCGTGCTCCAGGAACGGGATCAGGGACGCGGCGGCCGATACGATCTGCTTGGGCGACACGTCCATGAAGTCCAGCTCGTCGGGCTTGGCCATGGGGTACTCGCCCTTGAACCGGGCCAGGACCCTCTTTTCCACGAAATTGCCGTTGCCGTCCAGGTGCGCGTTGGCCTGGGCGATGGTGACGGTATCTTCCTGGTCGGCCGTGAGGTACTCGGTCCGCCCGGACACGACGCCGCCTTCGACCTTGCGGTAGGGCGACTCGATGAAGCCGAAGCTGTTGATGCGCGCATGCGTGGCCAGACTGGCGATCAGACCGATGTTGGGGCCTTCCGGCGTCTCGATGGGGCACATGCGCCCGTAGTGGGTGTAGTGGACGTCGCGGACCTCGAAGCCGGCGCGGTCCCGGTGCAGGCCGCCGGGCCCAAGGGCGCTCAGACGCCGCTTGTGCGTCAGTTCGCTCAGGGGGTTGGTCTGGTCCATGAACTGGCTGAGCTGGCTGCTGCCGAAGAAGGACTGGATCACCGCCGAGACGGTCCTGGCGTTGACCAGGTCGGCCGGGCTCAGGGGCTTGTCCTTGTCCGCCAGGTTCATCCGTTCCTTGATGATCCGGGCCATCCGGCTCAGGCCGACGGAGAACTGGTTGGCGAGCAGTTCGCCCACCGACCGGATGCGGCGGTTGCCGAAGTGGTCGATGTCGTCGATCTCCGCACGGCCGAGGAACAGGCCGATCATCTCGTGGATGATGGCCAGGAAGTCGGCGGGCGTCAGGGTCGTGGTCTTGGGGTCGACGTCCAGCCCCAGTCGGCGGTTCATCTTGTAACGGCCGACCTCGGCCAGGTCGTAGCGCTTGTCGTTGAAGAACAGGCGCTCGAACAGGGCGCGGGCGACCTCCTCGTTCGGGGGATCCCCCGGACGCAGGAGGCTGTAGAGTCTGCGCAGCCCCTCGTCCTGGCTGCTGGTGGGGTCCTTGCGCAGGGTGTTGATGATCAGGCTGGGCTCGTTGAGGCTGACCTCGCCCGCGGCGACCAGCTTGACCTCCTTCAAGCCGCTGCCGATGATGCTTTCGCGCAGCAGGGCGTCGATGATGGCCCCGGCCTTGGCGAAGGGGTCGTCCTCACCGGGACGGTACAGGTCGGCCGCCAGGATCCTGCCCTCGAGTTCCTCCTCGAAGGCCGTGAACTTCTTGCTGCCCGGCTTGGGGATCTTGACCATCTCGACCTTGTGGAAGAGCTCGATGATCTCCTCGTTGGTCTGGAACCCCAGGGCCCTCAGCAGCATGGTCGCGGGCTGCTTCCGCTTGCGGTCGATATGGACGTAAAGCAGGTTGTTGATGTCGGTCGTGAACTCCACCCAGGACCCCCGGTAGGGGATGATCCGGCTGCGGAACAGACGCCTGCCGTTGGGGTGGATCTCGTCGCTGAAGAACACGCCCGGCGACCGGTGGAGCTGGGAGACGATCACCCGCTCCGCTCCGTTGATCAGGAACGTGCCCTTGGCCGTGATCATGGGCAACTCGCCCAGATAGACTTCCTGCTCCTGGATGTCGCGGATCATCAGTTCCTCGGAACCCTCCGCGGCCTCCTTGACGACCAGGCGCAGTCTCACCTTCAACGGGACGCTGAAACTCAGCCCCCGCTCGCCGCACTCCTCGATACCGTACTTGGGCTCGCCGGTCTTGTAGCTCATGTACTCCATGACGAGGTTGCCCCGGGTCGATTCGATGGGGAAGATCGTCTGGAAGACCGCCTCGAGCCCCTGCATCCGGCGATCGTCCGCCTTGGTTCCGGTCTGCAGGAATTCGTTATATGAATCCAGCTGGACGGCCAAGAGATTCGGCATCTTCTCGTCCCGCTGGATCTTGGAGTAATTGACGCGTCCGGTGAATTTGTCGATGGGAATATTTTTCACTGGACCACTTCCTCGGAAGAAGGGGTAGGGCGCCGGCATCCTGGCGCCGGCATCATCACATCACGGGCGAATCGGCCTTCCGGGGGGCCGCTTGCCGGCCCCCCGGGTTCCTTGGACTGGTGAAGCAGAAGGCTACTTCAGGTCGATGATGGCACCGACCTCTTCCAGCTTGGTCTTGAGGTCCTCGGCTTCATCCTTGGACACGCCTTCCTTGACGGCCACGGGAGCGGACTCGACCAGTTCCTTGGCCTCCTTCAGACCCAGGC
>JAHJTW010000057.1 GCA_018829565.1 bacterium
CCCGCTCCTGCAGGTAGGGCATGACCTTGACCATGTCCACCGTCGGCACCCCTTCGGTGATGCAGACGATCAGCTTGCAACCCGCGTCGGCCGCCTCGTAGATGGCCCCGGCGGCGCCGGAAGGGGGCACGAAGATCACGCTGGTGTTGGCGCCCTTCTCCTGGACCGCTTCCTTGACCGAGTCGTAGACGGGCACCTTGCCCTCGAACTTCTGCCCGCCGCGTCCCGGCGTGACCCCGGCCACGATCCTGGTTCCGTAAGCCAGCATCTGGCTGGCATGGAACCCGCCGTCGCGGCCGGTGATACCCTGGACGACCACCTTGGTCGATTCATCGACAAAAATCGCCATTGTTCCTCATCTCCTCTGCTGGCGCCCCGAGGCGCCGGTTCTCCGGAATCCCAGGGCTGTCATCCAGCGAGTTCGATGGCCTTCTGCACGGCCTCGTCCATGGTCGTGGCGGGAACCAGGTCGGTCTTGGCCAGCAGGGCGCGGGCCTCCTCCTCGTTGGTTCCGGTCAGACGCACCACGATGGGCACCTTGATGTCCATCATCTCGGTGGCCTTGATGATGCCGTTGGCCACGTCGTCGCAGCGCGTGATGCCGCCGAAGATGTTGAACAGGATGGCTTTGACCGCGGGGTCGCTCAGGATGATCTTCAGGGCGTTGACGACCTTCTCGGGGTTGCTGCTGCCGCCGATGTCCAGGAAGTTGGCGGGCTGGCCGCCGTAATACTTGACCAGATCCATGGTGGCCATGGCCAGGCCGGCCCCGTTGACGAGGCAACCCACGTTGCCCTCGAGCTTGACGAAGCTGAGATCGGCCTCACGAGCCTGCCGCTCGGAGGGGTCCTCGGCTTCCAGGTCCCGCATGGGTTCGTAATCGGGATGCCGGAACAGGGCGTTGTCGTCGAGGTTGACCTTGGCGTCGATGGCGTGGCCCTTGCCCTCGGGCGTGAAGATGAAGGGGTTGATCTCGGCCAGGCTGGCGTCCGAGGCCACGAAGGCCTGGTAGAGCTTCTGCATGGCGGAGGCCAGCTGGCGGGCCTTCTTGATGTCGTCGGGGCACAGTTTCATCCCCATGCCCATGGCTTCGTGGTCGAGGAGGCCGTAGCGGGGATCGATGGCGTGCTTGAAGATCAGCTCGGGGGTGTCCTTGGCCACCTGTTCGATCTCCACCCCGCCCTCGGCGCTGGCCATCAGCAGCACCTGCTTGGTGTTGCGGTCGATGAGCATGCCGACGTAGTACTCCGAGGCGATATCCACCGCGGGAGTGATCAGCACCTTGTGGACCGTGTGGCCCTTGATGTCCATGCCCAGGATCTTCCCCGCGTTCGTCCGGACGTCGTCGATGGTCGGACAGAACTTGATGCCTCCGGCCTTGCCGCGGCCGCCGGTCAGGACCTGGCACTTGACCATCACGGGAAGCCCGAACTCCTCGGCCAGCGCGACGGCCTGGTCGGGCGTGGTGGCCACCTTTCCCCCGGGCACGGGCAGACCGAACCGGGTGAAGATCTCCTTGGCCTGATATTCGTGGATATTCACTGCACTCCTCCCGCAAGGTGTCGCGGCCGGCGGTCGCCCGCCGGCCGCTGCGGATGCTCGGCTAGCCCAGGAAACGGGCCAGCACCTGTTCGAGGTTGGGCTGCCCGATCTCCTGCAGCTCGTACTTCACGCGGACGGTGGGCTTCCTGATCTTGACGATGCGGTTCAGGTCGATGGGCGTCCCGATGACCACGGCGTCGCACTCGACGGCGTTGATGGTCTTCTCCAGGTCGGCCACCTGCTCGGCCCCGTATCCCATGGCGGGCAGCAGCGTGCCGATCTCGGGATACTTGGCGAAGGTCTCGGCCAGCCGGCCCACGGCCCAGGGACGCGGGTCGACCAGCTCCTCGGCGCCCATCTTCATGGCCGCGACGACGCCGGCGCCGTAGGTCATCTCGCCGTGGGTCAGGGTCGGCCCGTCCTCCACGACCAGGACCCTCTTGCCCAGCAGGTCGACGTCGCCCTCGATGGTCAAGGGGCTGGCGGCGTCGATGATGACGGCCGAGGGGTTGATGCCCCGGACGTTGTCCCTGACCTGCTCGATGTTCTCGAATTCGGCCTCGACGACCTTGTTGATGATCACCACGTCGGCCAGACGGACGTTGGTCTCGCTGGGGAAGTAGCCCAGCTCGTGGCCCGGACGGTGGGGGTCGGCGACCACGATGTGCAGGTCGCTCTTGTAGAACGGCGTGTCGTTGTTGCCGCCGTCCCACAGGATGATGTCGGCTTCCTTCTCGGCCTCGCGCAGGATGGCTTCGTAGTCCACCCCAGCGTAGATGACCCCGCCGGCCACGATGTGGGGCTCGTACTCCTCCATCTCCTCGATGGTGCACTTGTGCTTGGCGAGATCCCCGATCTCGGCGAAGCGCTGGACCTTCTGGGCCGCCAGGTCGCCGTAGGGCATGGGGTGGCGGATGGCCACGACCTTCTTGCCGGCCTTGCGCAGGATCTCGCAGATGCGGCGGCTGGTCTGGCTCTTGCCGCAGCCGGTGCGCACCGCGCCCACGCTGATCACGGGCTTGGTGCTCTTGAGCTGGGTGTCGCGCTCGCCGAGCATGGCGAAATCAGCGCCGGCGGCGTTCACGACCGAAGCCAGGGACATGACCTGCTGGTAGGACCGGTCGCTGTAGGACATGATGCAGAGGTCGGCCCCGTACTTGCCGATCAATTCGACGATGTCGCCCTCGTCCTCGATGGGGATGCCGTCAGGATACAGGTCGCCCGCCAGCTCGGCGGGGTACTTGCGACCGTCGATGTCGGGGATCTGCGTGGCGGTGAACGCCACCACGTCGTACTGGGGGTTGCCCCGATAACGGCAGTTGAAGTTGTGGAAGTCGCGGCCTGCGGCGCCCAGGATGATGACCTTGATCTTGCTCATTGTTGCTCCTTGCCGGCATGACCGGCTGGTAGCTGTCGCGATCAGCTGAGGCGCTTGATCGCGTCGATGATCTGCGAGGTCGACAAGCCTTCCACCATGGGCACGCGCAGCACGCGGCCCCCCCAGGACTTGACTTCCCGGGCCCCGACAATGGCGTCTTCAGCGTACTCGGACCCCTTTACGAGCACGTCGGGGCGGATCTGGAGAATGCACTCCAGCGGTGTAGGCTCGGCAAAAATAGTGACCGCGGAAACCGGTCGCAAGGCGGCAATCAGGTCGGCCCGGTCATTCTCGGCGAGGATGGGCCGTCCCGGGCCCTTGAGGGCGCGGACCGAGGCGTCGCTGTTCAGGGCGACCACCAGCTCGTCGGCCGCAGCGGCGGCCTTCTCCAGGCCGGTCAAGTGCCCCCGGTGGACCAGGTCGAAGCACCCGTTGGTGAAGGCGATGGTCCGGCCGGCGCGGTGGATGGCCTCGGCCCAGCTCCGCAGCTCTTCCCGGGCCAGGACCCGCCCCCGGGCGCTCACCGCGGGCCCTTGTCCACGGCCAGGGCGGCTTCGAGCTGGGCGGCGGTGATGGCCGCGGTGCCCAGTTCGCGCACGGCCAGGCCGGCGGCGTGGTTGGCCAGGTTCGCCGCGTCGGCGAACGACGCCCCGGCGGACAGGGCGGCGGTGTAGACGGCGATGACGGTGTCGCCGGCGCCGGTGACGTCGTAGACGGTGGTGGCGACCGTCGGCAGGTGGAACTCACGGCCGTCCTGCTGGAAGAGGGCCATGCCGTGCTCGCCCCGGGTGATCAGGACCGCCTGGGCCTCGGTGCGTTCCAGAAGCCTCCGGCCGGCGTCGCGCAGGCTGTCCGGGTCGGTGATCGACAGGGCGCAGGCCAGCTCCGCCTCCTTCTGGTTGGGCGTCAGGGAGGTCACGCCCCGGTACTGCCGGAAGTCCCCGTTCTTGGGGTCCACCACCATGGGGATCCCGGCCTCCTCGCCGACGGCCACGAGTTCCCGCAGGGCCTTGGCGGTCAGGACGCCCTTGCCGTAGTCGCTGAGGATGAAGCCGTCGAAGGGCCCGGAGTCGGCCAGGGCTCCGAGCAGTTGCTTGAGCAGCCTGGGTGAGATCGGATCGGAGACCTCGCGATCGGCCCGGACCACCTGCTGGTTGTGGGCGATGATGCGGGTCTTGATGGTGGTGGGACGATCGGGCCCGGCGATCATGCCCTGGGCGCCGATCCCTCTTTCCTTCAGCAGGCCCAGCATCTGCTGTCCCGCCTCGTCCTCGCCCAGCAGACCGCAGAGGACGACTTCCGCCCCCAGGGCCCGGATGTTGGCGGCCACGTTGGCGGCCCCGCCCAGCTTGACGGTCTCCCGCTCCAGGCGGACCACCGGCACCGGAGCCTCGGGGCTGATCCGGTCGACCCGCCCCCACAGGAAGCGGTCCACCATGCTGTCGCCGACGACGGCCAGCTTCCGGGTGCCGATCCTGCGGATGATGTCCTTGAATTTCCTGGTCATCACAGCTTTCTTGGGGTGGTCCCGGCCGGCTGGCCGGGCGTGCCGCGGGAAACTACCACCGGCACCGGCACCTGTCAACGCAGCCCTGCGGCCCCGGCTGCGGAAAACCCCCGATCAAGGAGCATCAGGCCATGGAGAACAAGGCCCCTCAGCAGCGGATCACCCTGGACCTGGGAGAAAAGGAAGCCGAGGGGATCTACTCGAACTTCACGCTCATCAGCCACAGTCCCGCGGAGTTCATCCTCGATTTCGCCCGCCTGGTGCCCGGCCTGGCCAAGAGCAAGGTCCACGCGCGGATCATCATGACCCCCCAGGCGGCCAAGTCGCTCCTGAAGTCCCTGGGGACCAACATCGAACGCTTCGAGTCGACCCACGGCGAGATCAAGCTGGCCGGACAGCCGAACCCCGGACCCAACATCGGGTTCCATACCGATTGAGGCGGTCGCCGCATCCGGTTCAGCCGGCCGGCGGGCCCGCCGCCTCGGCGGGCGGGCGGGTCTTCCAGCGCCGGTGCGTCCAGAAGTAGAGCTCGGGCGCCCGGCGGACCGCGGCTTCCAGGCGCCGGACGTGGTGTTCGGTCAGCTTGGCCACGGCCGTCGCCTCGTCCCAGGCGGGGTCCGGGTAGACCGGCTCCTCCACCTCCACGCGGTGGCGCCCGTCGGGGAGCCGGAAGATGAAGACCGTGACCACGGGGACGCCCGTGCGCCAGCTGAAAAAGGCCGGCCCCCGGAACACGGAGGCCTCCCGGTTCAGGAACCGCGTGAAGTATCCATCGCCCCCTGCGTCCTGGTCGGCCACCAGGGCCACCATCTGGCCGTCCCGCAGGGCCCGCAGCATGCCGCGCACCCCCGAGTCGGTGCGCAGGACCCCCACTCCGGCCTTGCGGCGGATGTCGTTCTGGATCCTGTCCACCCGTGAATTGGACTGGGTCTTGGCCGCCGCGGTCACCCGGTACCCGGCCGCGGCCGACCGGGCGGCCATGAGCTCCCAGTTGCCGAAATGACCGGTCACGAAGAGGGCCCCCCCGCCCGCCTCCACCAGGGCATCCACGTGTTCCAGCCCATGGATGTCGACCAGCCGGACGAAGTCCTCCCGCTTCAGCCGGGGGAACGCCAGGAACTCCATGAGGGTCATGCCCAGGTTGCGGAAGAACTCCTCGGCCAGGCGTTCCCTGCCCGGGCGGTCCAGGTCGGGAAAGGCCTGCTCCAGGTTGGCCAGGACGACGCCGCGGCGGTAGCGGAACACCCGCCAGACCAGCGACCCGATGCCCCGCCCCCAGGCCTGCAGCCAGGTCCAGGGAAAGGGCCGCACCAGGATGAAGAGCAGGTACAGCAGGGCGAAATCCAGCCACTGGCGGGGACGCGAGGCCATGGGAACTCCCGGGTTGGGGCGACCGCTAATCGGCCCAGATACTACGGGCCAGCAGGCCTCCGGGCAACCTCCGGATCAACCCGGCCACCTCCAGGTCCAGCAACCCCTCCTGCCAGAGATCTTCGGCGCCGGGCCACCGGTCGCGCAGGTCGTCCCGGCTCACCCCCTCCAGGTCGAGGCGGGCGAAGATCCAGGCCGCCGCCCCGTGGGGATCCAGGCGCTCGTGCGGCAACGGCCGCGCAGGCACCGGGAGGGGCAGGGCGAGCTGCCCCAGGACTCCCGCGACGTCGGCCGCCGATTCCACCAGGTGGGCCCCCTGGCGCAGCAGGCGGTGGCAGCCCCGGCTCTGGCCGGTCTCGACGGGCCCCGGCACGGCGAACACCTCACGGTCGAAATCGACGGCGTGCCAGGCGGTGTTCATGGCCCCGCTGTGGGCGGGAGCCTCCACCACCACGACCCCCAGGGCCAGGCCCGCGATGAGCCGGTTGCGCTGGGGAAAGTGGGAGGGCAAAGGGGCGGTTCCCGGCGGGAATTCGGTCACGGAGCAACCCGTCTCCTCGATGGCGGACCGCAGGGCCCGGTGGTCGCGGGGGTAGGTGCGGTCGCAGCCCGTGGCCATCACCGCCACCGTGCGACCGCCCACGTCCAGGGCTCCCTGGTGGGCTGCGGCGTCGATGCCCCGGGCCAGGCCGCTGACGATGGTCCAGCCCGCCGCCGCCAGCCGGGCCGCAAGACCGCGGGCGAAGGCCACCCCCCGGGGCGTGGGCCGGCGCGTGCCGACGATCGCCACCGCCGGTGTGGCCAGGATCGCCGGGTCGCCGCGGCCCTGGACCCGGGCCGGCGGCCGGGCGATCTCACGCCAGAGGTCGGGCCAGAGGGAGGAATCCTCATCGAGATGGAAGTCCGCCGGGGCCGGCCGGTCCGGCAAGGTCATGGGCATGGTCCCGTCCGGGAGGCGGGTCAGCTGGCGTAGAGGCGCAGCAGGAGCTTGCGCAGGTCGTCCAGACCGGCCTGCGTGGCCGAGGAGATGGCCAGGACGGCCAGGGCGCCGTTTTCCTCCGCCCAGGCGGCGGCCTCGGCCCGGGCCTCCTCCATCCGGTCCTCGGGAACCAGGTCGGCCTTGGTCAGGATCACCGCGTAGGGCAGCCGGCCCAGGTGCCGGCCGTAATCCACCAGTTCCCGGCGCA
>JAHJTW010000009.1 GCA_018829565.1 bacterium
CTACGGCAAGGCCGAACTGATGATCCCCGAGGCGCTGTATCCGGTGGGGCATCCCTACCAGCACTCGATCATCGGCAGCCACGAGGACCTCGAGGCCGCCACCGTGCAGGACGTCGTCGACTTCTTCGACAATTACTACGTGCCCGGCAACGCCACCCTGGTGGTGGCCGGCGACTTCGACCGCGACGAGGCGCTGGACCTGGTGAACCGGACCTTCGGCGCGGTCCCCGCCCGTCCTCTGCCCGAGCACCTGACCGCCGAACCGGTGGCCCTGGAGCGGGAGATCCGCCGCCTCGCCACCGACCGGGTCAGCTATCCGCGGATCTACCTGGTCTGGCACTCCCCCGCCGCCTACCGCGAGGGCGATGCGGACATGGACGTCATCGCCTCCCTGCTGGCGGACCGCACCACCGGTCGCCTGGTCGAACGCCTGGTCCGGCAGGACAAGCTCGCCCAGGACGTGAACGTCTACCAGTACAGCAAGGAGCTCGGCTCGGAGTTCCACATCGAGGCCACCGCCGCCGAGGGCGCCGATCTCGAACGCATCAAGCAGGTCGTCCTCGAGGAGATCGCCCGCCTGCAGGCCGATGGTCCCGATGCGGCCGAGCTCGACCGGGTGAAGGCCGCGATCGAGTCGGGATTCCTGCGGCAGAAGGAGAGCCTGCGCCGCCGGGCCGACCTGCTCAACGCCTTCCGCAAGGCCTACGGCGAGGCCGACAGCTTCGACCGCGACCTGGCCCGCCGCCTCGCGCCCACGCCCGAGTCGATCCGCCGCTGGAGCACGCAGGTCCTGGGCGAGGGTCGGCTGGACCTGCGCGTGCTGCCCGAAGGGGCCGCCGTCGCCGGCGCCGATCTCGACCAGCGGCCGCAGAACCTGGCCGAACGCACCTCCGAGCCGGCGATCCCCGAGATCCTGGAACTGAAGAACGGCCGGCCCCTGTACGTGGTCAGCCGGCCCGGCAGCGGCCTGTTCAGCGGTGCGGTCATCATCGACGGCGGCGAACGGCTGCTGCCCGGCAGCCAGGCCGGCCTGGCCTCCCTGTGCGCCACCCTGATCACCAAGGGCGCCGGTGACCGCGACGCCTCGGCCTACGCCGAGGCCGTGGCCGCCCTGGGGGCCCGGGTGGACGCGCGCGCCTCCACCGCCGCGGTGACCGTCGAGGTCTCCGGCCTGACCTCCCGCCTCGAACCGACGCTGGCCCTGTGGGCGGACGCCCTGCTGCGACCCACCCTCTCCCGCGAGGACTTCGACCGCGAGAAGGAACTGGCGACGAGCGCGGTGCGCGCCCGGGCCGAGGATCCCAACCGGCTGGCCCAGACCGTGACGGCCGCCGCCCTGTTCGGTCCCGACGATCCCCGCGGCCGCCCGGCTGCAGGCTGGCTGGAATCCCTGGAGACCCTGGACTCCGCCGACGTGACGGCCGGCGTCGACCTCCTGTTCGATCCCGCCCGGGCCTCCTTCGTGTTCGTGGGAGACTTCACCGCGCGCGAGATCAAGGACGCCCTGGACAAGCAGCTCGGCAAGTGGAAGGGCGGGTCCGGCGCCGATGCCCCTGCCCTGGCCCCTGTTACCGAACCGCGGCCCGGGATCCTGCTCGTCGACCGGCCCGGCGCGGCCCAGACCGTGATCACCATCGTCCGGCCCGTGGCCGCGCCCGACGACGCCGGGCGTGTGGAACGGGAGTGTCTGAACACGCTGTTCGGCGGTTCGTTCACCAGCCGCCTGATGCAGAACATCCGGGAGGAGCACGGCTACTCCTACGGCGCCAGGTCCCGCTTCCGCGAGGACGGCGGCCAGTGGATCCTGATGGCCGGCTCGGCGGTCCAGTCCCAGGTCACCGGCCCCGCCCTGTCCGAGTTCCGCAAGGAGTTCCAGGGCCTGGCCGGCGGCGACGTGACCGCCGACGAGCTGGAGAAGGCCGTGCGCACCGTCCGCTTCGACCTGGAGAACGCCGGCTCCACCACCGGCGAGATGGCTCGCCTGGTCTCGGGCTTCGTCCAGGAAGGCCGGCCCGCCGACGCCCTGCGCCGGGATCTGGCCGCCGTCCCCGCCATCGACCTGGACGCCCTGAACACCCTGGCCCGTTCCGGCCTCTTCGCCTGGGACGATCTGCTGGTGGTGCTGGTCGGGGACCGGGAAACCGTGGCGCCCCAGTTGCAGGAAGCCGGTTTCCCCGCGCCCGTCATCGTGGAGGAGAACGGCAAGCCGCTGTCCTGACGGCGCCCTTTTCGCTCCTCAAGACGGAAACCTGGTATCACGAGAAGGCCCGCACCCCCCGGGGGTGCGGGCCTCGGTCCATGGACCATGACGGCGAGGGAATCAGGGACAGGCGCTGCCCGTGCCGCTCCAGGTGCCGGTGCCCTCACAGGAGGTGTTCTGCCAGGACCCCGAAGCGAAGCGCTGGGGCTTGTCGATGACTTCCACGAAGTAGACGAAATCGCAGTAGGAGGCGGGATTGCGGGTGAAGGCGTTAATGGTCCGGCCCGTCCCCTGGACGTCCCAGATCTCTCCGCCCAGATTCGCGGTCCCGGTCACGACCCCGCCGCTGATGTTCAGGGTCCAGACGAAGCCCCAGTTGTCGGTCACCTGGATGCAGGGAGGAAGCTTGTCGGGGCCGAACAGTCCTTCCAGGCCCTCCTCGGACAGCACGATCTCCTTGGGGTCGAGGGCGGGATTGGCGTTGGGCGTGCCGGGCAGCTCGGCGGCCAGGTCCATCCGCACGTCGTTGAGCTGGGTGGAGGTGGGGTTGGTGGGCTGGTCGCCATTGCAACCGAACACGGCCAGGGCGAGGCCGAGCAGGATGACGATCTGGAATTTCCTCATGGTGAATCTCCCTCTATTTTGGGTGACTGTCCTTGATCGAGCGGATGCTCGAACTCAGGATGGCGAACCTCCCCATGATTGTGACTGACCGCGGAATCGGGATTCAAGCTAATTCATACTAATTTTGTATGTTTTGTCTTTACGCGGTTTTTTGCGGGGATCCCGGGTAGGCCATGCCGACTGCCAAGTCAAAGATGTTGCTGAACAATACGATAGGTGAATTCCGATCCACGTTCGCCAATAAAGCGAAATTTCGTCTTCAAGAGCTAGGATGGTCCGCCAGGAGATGCGACGGGTCCCCGACGCGCCGTCACCACCATGTTCGAGCTCAGCCCGTGGTCCCTGAGGAACCCCTGGAAGGGGCCGCCCAGTCGGTCCCAATCCTCGACCAGGACGCGTCGCAGGAAGGGATGGCCCACGGCGTCGAACCGACCGTCGAGGATCTGCTGCCGGACCAGGTCGGCGTCCAGCCGCCCCGGCGTGGCGCAGGATTCCACGGTGAAGCCGCACCGTTCCAGCAACACGGCCAGCGACTCCGGGTGGAACATGTTGACGTGCTCGAGCCC
>JAHJTW010000353.1 GCA_018829565.1 bacterium
GCCCTAACCGGAATACCAAGTCTAAACGTTTGCCCCTCCAATGCAGCTTTAATAAAATTTTCCTTAGTATATTTTTGGGCGTCACTAGACTCACCGGTAAATTGTGCCCAAGTCGTATTGGCCTCCCACAAACCACCAATAATTTCCCCTCTCATTCTTTCCCAGTCCGCCTCCTCATTTAACTCCAATACATTCTTGCCCGTATCAGGATTCATCAACAATCCCCTTTCTCCAATCGCAAACCCCTCTGGCACAAAAGCTGGTTCCATTTCTTCATATTGACCCGACTCCACAGGCATCAACTTACGCAGTACCTTTATAGCCCCATCTGGTAACTCAACTAGCAAACCCTCCACACCTTCACCCCCCAACTCAGACAAAGGAATAAAAAACACACCCGAACCATCATCTTCCTCACCAGGCACCGGTGTCAAATACAGCCCCAAATCCCTTGCCCCACCAACCCCAGTAAAGTACCAACCAACCACTCCATCTTCTCCATCCTCCCTCTCACCCTTCATCCACCCATCCCCATAATTAATATACACTTCCCCAGTATCTACAACAACTAATTGAGCTTCTTGTCCTCCATTAACCTCTATAGACATTATCTCCACATCCGTTAACAAACAATCTACCCCTGTCTGACCCACAAATCCATCCCAATCAAAATTCTCAACCGGCTCCACCGTTGCCACTGGCGCTTCCGGTACCTTTTGAATCACTGGCTCCTCCGTTTCCTCCAAAGGTGCAACCACCTCCTTCACAGGCTCCTCCGTTTCTCTCAAAGACCCCGCCTCCTCCCCCGTAGGCGCAATTGGCGCTGGCACAGGTTCCTCCACAGGCAAAACAGTACACGAAGAAAGGCCTACAGCCACAGAAGCTCCAAACAAAGTTTTCAACACTATTTTACCTTTTCCTCTCTTACGAACCTGCGAACTATCCTCTACTCTTGCCTGTTGCTCTACTACAGCTCTTGGCCCACCAAAAATTAAAGCAGCTCTCTGTGCACTATCTTTTGGCTCATCTTTCACACCAACACTAGGTTCTCTAGACTGAACTACCCTTTCTGCATTTCTTTTCTCGACTACTACCGGCTTACCCAAAAACAACTGCGTTTCATAAGACCCAAGCATGCCTACTAAACCATCTACGTCCACACCTCCAAAATCTCGCTCCACTTGTTCCACACTCATTCTCCCAGCTTGCACCGCCGCCAAAGTTGCCCTAATTTTCACAGCATCTCTCACCAAAATAGCCGTATAAAGTCCAGCCCCTTCTAGCTCTTTATTGCCCTGCCACCTACTCCTTATTTTAGGAAACGCCCCAGCAATTACTACCCTACCAAATTCATCTGGCACAGCTACAAACTCAGCCTTTTCTAAATACTCCCGATACGCTTCCCATGGATGCACCAAACTACGATCTTGCTTATCTACCAGCACTGGCCCTTTTTGACTTACCCGCCTGTTTATATTCCCAAGCGCCAAAACACGCTCCCCCTCCCAATTCTGTATACCTCTCTCAACTCTATATCCACTCATATAACCCTATATTAAATTATTAATCACCATTTGTCAAGCTATAAGCTACTATTGCACTTTATTGCACTTCGGAAGTGCAAGTTTCCCAAACCACAAAAAAACCGTGCTTTGCACGGCCTACTTCCCCACCTCTTTTTCCAGAGAAAAACATTCCCCCATTGAAACTAACTGTCCTTTGTTGTTCCACTTACACTCATAGTATACCATATATGCAAAATGTGTCTTCTGAACCCAAGTTCGCAATGGAATCGCAACCCCTTACAACCAAGGGAAAGGTGAATGATAAAATTCGGCTTAAGTAAAGTTAAATGGTGATAAAAACAATGGTTTTACTTGGTGCATTGTGCAAAAGAATGTGATATCCTTGTGATCATGCCATGCTTGAAAGTGTCTATGCCAAAGGTCTGGTAGGACCAAAATATCAAATTGATTGGTTAATGCCCACCACCAACTCTCAGTCAACCATTACATCAACGATTCCATAAAAAAACTACCTGTAACTCCCCAAATTTAAACCAGCTTTTATCTTTAACCTATCCTTTTCGTCCAACAAAATAGGACACA
>JAHJTW010000058.1 GCA_018829565.1 bacterium
GAGGACGAGTCCGTGGAACTCGCCCGGCAGCTCGAATCCCTGGGGGTGGATCTCATCGACTGCAGCTCGGGGGGGATGACGCCCGATGCGGTCATCCCGGCGGCGCCGGGATTCCAGGTCCCGTTCGCCGCGCGGATCCGCAGGCAGACCGGGCTGGCGACCGGGGCGGTGGGACTGATCACGGGGGCCCGCCAGGCCGACGCCGTGATCACCTCGGGCCAGGCCGACGTCGTCCTGCTGGGGCGGGAACTGCTGCGCCATCCCCACTGGCCCCTGCAGGCCGCGGTGGAGCTGGGGCGGACGGCTCCCGTGCCGCCCCAGTACCTGCGGGCTTTCTAGCGTGGATCTTCCCGGCGGCTAGACGGCCGCCAGGGCCTTGCCGTAGTCCGGCTCCTCGGCGGTCTCGGGCACCAGCTGGGTGTACTTGACCTTGCCCTGGCCGTCGATGACCACCACCGAACGGGCCATCAATCCCGCCAGCGGCCCGTCGGCGATCCTCACCCCGTAGGCCTGACCGAAGGAACCGTCCCGGAAGTCCGAGCCGCTGACCACGTTGTCCAGCCCTTCGGTGGTGCAGAAGCGCTTGTGGGCGAACGGCAGGTCCATGGACACGCACAGGACCACGGCGTCCTCGAGCTCCGAGGCTTCCTTGTTGAAGCGGCGGACGCTGGCGGCGCACACGTCGGTGTCCAGGCTGGGGAAGATGTTCAGCACGACGTTCTTGCCGGCGAAGTCGGCCAGGGTGGCGGTCGAAAGGTCGGTTTTCACGAGGGTGAACTCCGGGGCCTGGCTGCCCACGGCCGGCAGGTCGCCCACGGTGTTGAAGGGGTTGCCCTTGAGGGTGAACTTGGCCATCGTCCGTACTCCTTGATGGGGTGGATGCATGACTGCACCCGCACAATGTCGCATCACCGCTTTTTGCCGCAACATGCTATATTGACCCAGGTAACGATCGGCCGCGATGGCGGCCGCCTTCCCGGCCTTCATCCCGCGAGGTATCCCCGCGTGCCCAAGCCCTTGCCACCCCGGACGCCAGGCGGTCCCCGGTTCAGCATCTCCAGCTGCGACTGTCCGGATTGCCGCTCCGCCTGCCTGAATTCGCCCGGATGGTTCATGCCGCGGGAAATCGACAAGCTGGCGAAACATCTCGACCTGGACGTCCCCACGTTGTTCCGCAAGTACCTGGCCGTGGGGGTGACCCACATGCCCGACGGCGCCCTGCGTCACGGCGTGATGCCCCACAAGCTGCGCGACGGCAAGAAGCCGGGGAGCGTCTGGACCTTGAACGAGCTCGCCCAGTCCGGCCGCTGCATCTTCTTCGACCGAGGCCGCTGCACCATCTACGAGGCCCGTCCCTACGAGTGCGCCCGCATGATCCACGACCGGCAGAAGGAATCGGTCAAGCTCCGCCACCACATCGTGGCGGCCTGGACCCAGGCTGCGCTGCGGCCCTTCGCCGAACTCACGGGGAAGAAGCTGTCCGGAGGGGTTCCCGGGGGTAGGAACCGGCGGATTCGGCCCGCTTGACGATCTGATTGAGCATCCCAGCGAACACGAACTGGTGGATGGGATACAGGGCGTACCAGTAGAGCCGTCCCCATACGCCCCGGGGATGGAAGACCGCCGTCTGCCGGATCACCGATCCCCCCTCGGCAGGGCGGATGCGGAATTCCAGCCAGGCCCGCCCGGGCAGCTTCATCTCGGCGGTCAACCGCAGCAGGCGGTCGGGCTCGTAGGCCTGGACCCGCCAGAAGTCCAGGGCGTCTCCGATCCGCAGATGATCCGGGTCCCGCCTGCCGCGGCGCAGTCCGACCCCTCCGACCAGCAGGTCGAGGAATCCCCGTACCCGCCAGAGGAAGTCGAAGGCGTACCAGCCGTTGTCGCCCCCCAGGCGCCGGATGGGCGCGAAGGCCCGCTCCGGCGGAGCCGTGGTCTCGCGGGTGCGCAGGTCGAAGATGCGGTTGCCGCGTCCGGCGTCCGACCAGGTGGGGACCGCGCCGCCCGAGGAGATCGCATCGAACCAGACGGTCTCCGCCGCGGAATCCTCGCCCGCCTCGCCCAGGGCGCGGCCGATGGCCTCGGCCATGCCCACCGGCCGGATGGGAAACAGGTCGAGAGCCGAGAAATCCCGCACGACCGTGGGGTTGTTGATGCTGAGGATGAGCTTGCGCCCGATCCGCGCATAAAGCGGGGTGACCAGTCCCAGCCAGAGGCTGGAGAGCCAGGGAGTGAGTACGGGCACGGGCACCATCAGGCGCCGCAGGCCCCGCTGCCGGGCGTACTCGGCCATCAGGTCGCCGTAGCCGACCTGGTCGGCGCCGCCGATCTCGACCACCCGGCTGGAGGGCAGATCCACGTCCAGGGCCTGCAGGAGGTAGGCCAGCAGATCGTCGATGGCGATGGGCTGGGCCTTCACCCGGACCCAGCTGGGTGTGACCATGACGGGCAACCGGTCGACCAGCGCCCGGATCATCTCGAAGGACAGGCTGCCGCGGCCCAGGACGATGGACGCCCGGAACTCCAGGGTCGGCACGCCCGATTCCCGCAGGATGCGCCCCACCTCGTTGCGGCTGCCGAGATGCCGGGAAAGCTGGTCGCCGTCCTGGCCCAGGCCGCCCAGGTACACGATGCGGCGCACCCCGGAGGCGCGGGCCGCCGCGGCGAA
>JAHJTW010000059.1 GCA_018829565.1 bacterium
CAGCATCATCACGACCACCGGCGTGTTGTTGAGGAAGGCGGACAGGACGGCTGTCAGGCTCAGGGTCACAACCAGGACCCGCAAGGGATGGCCCCCGGTCAGGGTGGAGATCAGGCGGGTCAGGGTGGTCAGGCTGCCGGTCCGGACCAGGCCCTTGGTGACGATGAAGAGGGCGCCGACGGTCAGCGGCGCCGGATTGGCGAAACCGGCCACGGCATCCAGGGGAGCCAGGATCCCGGTCAGCATCAGGGCGACCATGATGCCCAGGGCGGTCAGGTCCATGGGGATCTTTTCGCTGACCAGGAGGATCAAGGCGGCCAACAGGATCACGGTGACCGTCAGGATCTCGGGCGTCATGGTTCACCTCCTTCACCAGCTTGAATGTCCGCCGTCAGGATGCCTCGTTCCCGGCGGTCCATCAGGCTAATCCATTGGCAGGCGGGGCGCCACATTTGCGTGGTTCATGTCCTGCGGTGGAATTCCACCCCGTCCAGTCCCTCGAAGTCGGCGTCCTGGGTCCAGAGGACCGCGTGGCGCCGCCGGGCGGTGGCCAGGATCACGCTGTCGGCCAGGGGAAGCTGGAACTCGTTCCCGAGCAGGGCGGCCTCGATGGCGAGCGAGGCGTCGAGGTCCACCACCGAGCCCTGCTGCATGGCCGACACGGCCCGAAGGGCGCTGGTCTGGTCGGCTTGCTGGAGCACCCGCTTGAAGACCTCGTACAGGGTGAGGGAGGGGACCACGAGCTTGTCGGTGTCCTCGATGGCGGGTGCGAAATGGGCGGCGTTGGGCCCGCCTGCGAAGTACTCGAGCCAGGCCGAGGAATCCACCACGTTCATGGGCGGTCCTTGTCGCGGGGCACCGTGGAATCGAGGCCGGGCAGGAAGCCGCGGAGGCTGGAAACCGGCTCCACGGGGATCAGCTCGATGCGGCCGTCGATGAGGGTGGCCTGGATCTTCTGCCCGGGCCGCAGCTGGAGGGGTTCGCGGATCTCCTTGGGGATCACCACCTGGAACTTGGGGGAAATGGTCACGGTGGGCATGGGGGAGGCCTTTCTTGGGAGTTTTGTAATACCAAAATTATATCGATCTGTCATTGGTATGTCAACTCCTGGGAAAGGACACTGTGGGAGTGGGGGACGGCAAGACCCGGGCCGCGTGAGTCGCCGGCCCGAGGATGCGTTTCCTCACCACCCTTGGAGCGGCTTCCGGCACTCCCGGCAACCCCCTCCCCAATTCTTGCGTCCTATGATAGGATAGGCGTTGCCGCCGGATGATCTCGACCATCCCGACCCGAGGACAGGCCCATGACCATCCAGACCCGCCGCATCCGTCTCCAGATGACCCTCGTCCTGGTCCTGGCCCTGGCCTCTACGGTGGGGGTCCTCCTGTGGAAACTCGATGCGGTGACCTCCGGGCTGTTCAACGACCCGCGGCCCCTGATCCTCAACGGCGCCATCCTTGTGCTCTTCCTGCTGGGAATCGTGCAGCTCTACCGCGGCCTCGGCTACTACGAGCGCCAGGAACGGCAGATCACCGAGTTCACGAGGAGGCGCGCCGCAGGTGAGGCCTCCACGCAGGTCCTGGCCGGCTTCGACGATCCCTCGCTGCTCAGGGAGCGCCATGATACGATCAAGGAGCTGTTCGCCGGCGGTGGACCCGTCGACCACGGGGCGATCTCGGCGATCATGCTCGCGGGCGAATCCCAGCGGCTGTCGTTTCCGCGCTTCGTGAACAACGTGCTGATCCTGACCGGCGTGTTCGGCACCGTCAGTTCCCTGATCTTCGCGCTGGTGGGCGCGACGGACGTGCTGCAGGCCGCGGTGCCCGGGTCGGGCATGGGCCTGCTCCTGCTGGGCATGAACACCGCCCTGACCACGACCGCCACGGCGATCGTCTGCTACTTCTTCTTCACGTACTTCTTTGCGCGATTCACCGATCTGCAGACCTGGATCGTGGGGCGACTCGAGCGCGCCGCACTCCTGTATCTGGTGCCGGACTTCGCCTACGAGGCCGACACCGTCAACCGCCAGGCCAAGCTCCTGGTGGAGGACGTGCGGGATCTTGTCACCGAGATCCGCGGCGGGCTGGCGGGGATCCAGGCGGCCGTCGCGGGCCTCGACGAGTCGGCCCGGGCCCGGCAGCAACAGGAACAGGAACGGCTCGTCCGCCAGGACATCCAGGCCGAGAAGCTCGACCAGGCCCTCGCCCAGCTCACCGAGCTGCGCCGGGTGCTGGTCGAGGGCTTCCGGCTGGACCGGTAGGGAGGGCGGCGTGCACCAGTTTCGCGGCTATCCCGACCTGAGGCTGAACCGTTCGAACACCGGCTCGGACATCTCGCTGTGGCCCTCCTTCACCGACATCATGACCGTCATCCTGATGGTCTTCATGCTGACGATGGTCGTGGTGATCATCCAGAACGCCGATCTGATCGAGCAGATCCGTCTGGCGCAACGCCTTCAGGACGAAGCCTTGGACAAGGTGGCGGCCGGCGAGCAGGAGCTTGCCGACCTGCGGGCCCGCGCCACCGACCTGGAGGAGGCGATCCGCTCCTCGCGCATGGAGATCCTCCTGCTGACCGAGGAGGCCGAACGCCTCGATGATCAGCTGGAGATCAAGACCGCGGTGATCGCCGATCTGAAGGGGGACAAGGAGGACATCGAGGAGAATCTGAGGCTGATCCGTCTGCGCCTTCAGGAGCGCGAGCAGGAGCTGACCGAGGCTCAGGCGCTGATCGGGGGCATCCGCGAGGATGCCGAGCGCACCAACCGCGACCTCAGCCGCCAGATCGCCGAGCTGCTGCGCCAGCTGGAGGAGAAGGACACGGTGATGCTCACCCTCACGGACGAGAAGACCGACCTGGAGCGCGCCCTGGCCCGCCAGAGGCAGGATTTCTCGACCCTGGAGGATAAGTACCTCGCCCTGGTCCGCCCGGCGCGCAGCGCGCTGGGGAAGCAGGTGGCCTCCGTCCAGTACCGCCGCGACAACGGCGGCTACCGGTACCTGCTGAAGGACATCGGCGGGGTGGAGTGGGAGGAGATGTCGCGCGAGGCCCTTTTCACGCGTCTTGGTGAACTCAAATCCCGCTGGGGCGACGAACTCTACATCAAGATCGTCATTCCCGACGACAGCGGCCTCAGCTACAACCAGGCCTGGCGGTTCACCAAGACCGTCCTCTCGGAGTTCGATTACTACTACCAGGACGGATGGTAGGGGGTGGCATTGATCGACACTCACTGCCACCTCGACGTTCCCCCCCTGGGGGACGACCCGGCCGGCGTTATCGAGCGTGCGGCCGCCCGGGGCGTGACGCAGATCATCCTGCCCGCCTACGACCGGGCCTCGTGGCCGGGGATCGTTGCCATGGCAACCAACTTCGTCCAGGTCCACCCCGCCCTGGGCCTGCATCCCTGGGTGGCGTTTGAGGAAAAGTCAGAGAACTCCCACACGTGTGCAGGATCCGGGATCAAAGATCAACTGGCGGCCGCCATCGACGCCGCTCCGATGAAGATCGTCGCCATCGGCGAGATCGGCCTCGATACCAAGGTCTCCCTGACCGAGGGTTATGCCGAACTTCCTAGCCAACTCCCCGTCCTCGCCGCCCAGCTCGAACTCGCCATCGACCTCGACCTCCCGGTCATCCTCCACTGCCGCGGCGCCTTCGAGGAACTGCTGGCGGCCGTCGCCCACCACGGCGGACGCCTCCGCGGCGTGGTCCACGCCTACTCGCGGGGCATCGAGCTGGCCGAGCGCATCATTGCCGCCGGCCTGCACCTGGGGCTCGGCGGCGCGGTGACCCGCGACCGCGCCCGCGTCCGCAAGGCCGTCCCGGGCTTGCCGCTGGACAGGATCGTCCTGGAGACCGATGCTCCCAGCATCGGGC
>JAHJTW010000060.1 GCA_018829565.1 bacterium
GGGAAGTGCCCTCGGCCATCAACCCGGTGACCCTGCTGGTGGAGGGGGACCGGCGCTCGGGCCTGGCCATCTACGAGCAGAACTACGAGTTCGACCTGATGTCGCGGGAGAAGATCCTGCAGAAGTACGTCGGCCGTCCCGTGGCCTGGGTCCAGGAGGACGGGTCCCGCATCGAGGGCATCCTCCTGGGGATGAACGCGGGCCCGGTCTTCGAGGTGGCCGGGGAGATCCAGTTCGAGGTTCCCGGCCGCATCGTGCTGCCCGACCTGCCTGAGAATCTGCGGGCGCTGCCCACCCTGGTCTGGCTGGCCCACGCCGACAAGGCGGGCGAGGCGACGGTGGAGACCTCCTACCTGACCGGAGGGCTGTCCTGGAACGCGGACTACGTCCTGCAACTGGACGGGAAGGGGGAGACCGGCGATCTCCAGGCCTGGGTGAGCGTGGAGAACAGGTCCGGGGGGGGATTCCCGGGAGCCAGGCTGCTCCTGGTGGCCGGCGACATCAACCGGGCCGCACCGGGTCCCGAGGTCATGCGGGACATGATGGCCATGAGCATGCCCGCGGGCAACGCCCCCAAGTTCACCGAGGAGACGCTCTACGACTACCACCTCTACACCCTCGACCGGCCCACCGACCTCCTCGACCAGCAGATCAAGCAGATCTCCCTGTTCGAGGCCGAGGGCATCAGGCTGGCGAAGCACTACCGGCTGCGGGCGGGGTCCCATCTCTTCCGCGGGCAGGGCTGGCTGAGGGACGACACGAAGATCGACGTCAGCTACAGCTTCGAGAACGCCGAGGGGAACAACCTCGGCCTGCCGTTGCCGGCGGGCGTGTTCCGGGTCTACGGGCAGTCGGCCGACGGCTCGCGCCAGTTGCTGGGGGAGGACAGGATCGGGCACACGCCCCGCGACGAGACGGTGGAACTGACGGTGGGCCAGGCATTCGACCTGGTGGCCGAACGGGTCAGGGACGAGAGCCGCAAGGTGGCCGACAACCTGTTCCGGTACGCCTTCACGATCACCATCAGGAATCACCGGGAAAACGATGTGAACGTTGACGTTGTCGAGCCGATTGGCGGGGACTGGGAGGTCGTCGAATCCACGCATCCCGCCACTCGCCTGAGCGCCACGGAACTGGGATTCCAGGTCCCCGTCAAGGCGGGCGGGAAGGCCGAACTCAAGTACCGGGTCGAGGTCAGGTTCTAGCCGCCGCCGGTCACCGCCGCCGCAGCTGTTCCAGTCTGCTGCGCAATCGCTCCTCGCCGGGGCGGATCGCCAGAGCCCTCTCCAGGGCGGCGACCGCCCCGTCCTCGTCCTGCAGGGCCAGGCGTGCGGCCGCGAGGTTGGCCCAGGCCTGGAAGGACTCTCCGTCGATGTCCAGGGCCCGCTCGAACCACTCGGCGGCCCGTTCATGTTCCTCGAGCTGAAGGCGGCAGACTCCGGCGTTCAGGGCGCTGCCCGCGAGCCGGGGATTGGCGGCCACCGCAGCCTCGAACAGGGGGCCGGCTTGCCGGAATTCCAGCCGCTCCATCAAGGCGTTGCCGAGATTGTGCAGCGCCAGGGGATGATCGCCCCGGGCCTCGACGGCCCGACGCAGGGCTTCCAGCCGGCCCCCGTCGTCCCCGGCCAGCTGGAAAAGACCGGCTGCTGCGACGGCGAGGTCCGCCCGGCGAGCCGGCCTCGTTTCGGCCCCGGCGTCGGTCAGGGCCTTGCGGCCCGCCGCCCGGAGCATGCCCGGCTCATCCTGGTGTCCGGGCTCGCCGCCCTCGTACCACAGGATGCCGCCGGCGTCCGCAGCGACCAGCCGCCAGGAGCCGTCTGCGAGGAGGTCCCTGGCCAGCGGCTTGAAGGATCCCCCGGCCAAGGCCAGACAGACGGCGCCGGGGCCGGCGGCCGCGAGTTCCCGGAGGCCCGAGGGTCCGGCCTGCTTGACGGCGAGATACCGGGACCACGTCCGGTCGGAATAGGCCTCCGTGCGGCCGTCGACGAAGACCCGCGAATCCGTGTTGCCCAGCACGAAGCCCGCCGCGTCGATGTTGGCGAACAGGCGGTCGGACGGCCTTCCGGCCAGGACTTCCATGGCCGCCACGGGTTGCTGGGCGGGGGTGAGGCCGGACCCGAACCGCCGGGCCACGCCCTCGCCCAGATAGAATCCGTCGCTCACGAGCGGGACCGAGGCCAGGACGGCGGCTCCCAGGCACACGGCCGCCCCGGCCGCGGCGACCGGGGTCCCCCGGACGGACAGGGGGCTCGCTCGGAGCCGGCCGAGAAGCCGGGATCCCTCCGGCAGTCCGCTGCGCCACAGGATCATGAACGCCAGGCCGAACATGCCGAGGCTGCGCTGGGTCATCAGCGCCGCCCAGGCCGCGAGGCAGAAGAGGACCGCCCGCAGGAGGGGGACCCGGGGCCAGGTCGCCAGGAGCCAGACCAGACCCCCGCCCAGGGCGGCCAGGTACCAGCCCAGGGTGGCGTGGAGGCTGTTGGGAGAGGAGAACAGGGGGACGAGCTCGCTGATGGTGTCCCTCAGATCCACCCGGTCGCTCCCGAACTGACCGGCTGCCTGCAGGGGATAGAGGAATCCCTGGATCCCGCCGGGGGTGAGCAGCAATGCGACCAGGGTCGCCCCGCCGACCAGGACAAGCCCGCGGCCGCGGCCCGGGCGGGATCGGCCGTCGATGCGACGCTGCAGAGGATTCAGGATCCCGGCGGCCAGGACCAGGACAGGGGCCAGGGCCGCGAACCCGTGGAACTGGGCCCACAAGCAGGTCCACAGGGGGATGCGGGTGCCTGCGCCCCGTGGGTCCCACCACGGCCGGCTTCCGTTGCCCCGCCGCAGATAATCCTCCAGGTCGTCAAGGACCAGGACCAGCAGGATGGAGGACACCAGTTCGGGCCTCAGGGTCAACCGTGTCCAGAGGGTGCCCAATCCCGCCAGCATGACCGCCACCAGCCAGGCTCCGGAGCCCGGGGATCCACGACCGGACTGCGCCGGAAAAACCACCGGACGCAGGATCACCAGGGCGAGGATGAGGGCCAGGAACGTCCTGAGCGCGTTCCAGGCCTCGGCGACCTTTTCCGGAGAGGGAGCCGGGTCCTGGCCCTGGGCTGCCCGACCGATCCCCGCCACGAGGACCTGGAAGAGCCACTCGTGGTTGGTCCAGGGTCGGTCCGGTTCGCTGAAGGAGTAGTGGTTGGTCCGGGGGAATTCCCCGGCGAGGATATCCTGGCCGGCCCGCCAGTGGAACCAGATGTCCAGGTCGCTCAGGGTGTGGTGGGAGAACAGCACGACCAAACCGCAAAAAGCGAGGCAGCTGGCCGCCAGACAGATCCGGCCTGAGGCCTTCATTCTACTATGCACTTGCAATTCCTGTCGGTTGCCTGCGTCGCGGCTCATCGTGATCCTTCCCGGGAGAGCTCGACCATCATCCTATCACCCGGATCTCCCGTTGGCTCGCCAAAAAATGTTTTGACAATGTGGCCGGGCCAACAGGGGGGTGTTTTGTCAAAATGTCAATCCTGGGGTTGATTTCGGATCCTGTTATCGGGACAACATTTGTTGAAATTTTTAATTCTTTGTAAATGAATGACTTGCGCATCGTTAAAAAAGTACAGAGAACTCCTGTTTGTGGAACGGGACTTGTTATTGGTGGAGCAAATGCATGCCCCCACCGCGTCGACGCTCACTCGAACGGGGGATCAAAAGACCCCCAGGAGAGGAAATAAAATGGCCAAGACCGAAAAAAGCAGCCAGGGCAAGAAGAGCCACAAGGCTGCAGCTCCCGCGGCCCAGCTCATGAGCAACCTGGATCTCTATTTCCAGGAAGTCAAAGCCTATTCGCTGCTGACCCGGGACGAGGAATGCGAACTGGCCCGCGGGATCCATACCAACGACAACGAGAGCCTGCACAAGCTGGTCAAGGCCAACCTGCGCTTCGTCGTGTCCATCGCCAAGGAATACGCCCACTACGGCGTGCCCCTGGAGGACCTGATCAACGAGGGCAACCTGGGTCTGCTGAAGGCCGCCCAGCGATTCGACGAGACCCGCGGCTACAAGTTCATCAGCTACGCGGTCTGGTGGATCCGCCAGTCCATCCTGGCGGCCCTGGCCAACCACAGCAAGATCGTCCGGATGCCTCTGAACCGGGCCCGAGTGCTGAACCAGATCAAGAAGGCCAGCGGCGAACTCCAGCAGAAGCTGCGCCGCAAGCCCGAGCCCGAGGAGATCGCGGCCAAGCTGGGCCTGTCGGTCGAGGAAGTGAAGGACACCCTGCCCCTGATGCAGGACAACTTCTTCCTGGACGACTTCGTCGGCAACGACGAGGACAGCACCTACCTGGACTTCCTCGAGGACACCTCCGGCGTGGGGCCCGACACCAAGGTGATGGACGACGATCTGAACAGCAGCATCGACCGGATGCTCGGCGATCTCAAGGAGCGGGAGGCCAAGGTCCTGCGCCTTTACTACGGCCTGGGCTCCGACCATGAAATGACCCTCGAGGAGATCGGTCAGATCATGGGCCTGACCCGCGAGCGGATCCGGCAGATCAAGGAAGAAGCCTTCGAGAAGATCCGCACCAGCAAGGCCTTCAAGTACATGCACGACTACGCGGAAGAGTCGCACTTCTAGACCGCGTTCCCCTGCAACGAGGCGAGCGGAAACGGCCCCGGCGAGCAGCCGGGGCCGTTTCTTGCGTGGTACGCCCGGCACGGGCGCTCCCGCCGGCAGGTTCGGTTTTCAGGGGTCGGGGATGGGTTCGGCCGTCACCGCCGCCGCCGTGGCCTCGGTCAGCGCTGAGGCGAATCCCCGCCAGGAGGAATGGGGCAGCCACACGACCCACCGGACCTCGGCTGCGAACTCCTCCTGCTCGACCCGCCCCCCGTGGCGGACCAGGAGATGGGAGACCGTCTTCTGCTGGGGGTAGGGGAAACGCAGGACGAACCGGCGTCCCAGCAGGATCGTGCGCGTGCCGGCCGCCGCCAGGGCGGCGGCCGCCGCCTCGCCGTAAGCCCTGGCCAGGCCGCCGGTGCCCAGCTTGATTCCCCCGAAATACCTGATCACGACGCACGCCGCCTCGGAGACCTCGACCCTGCGCAGGGCGGCGAGAATGGGTTCACCGGCGGTGCCGGCCGGCTCCCCGGCGTCGTTGCGCACCTCCTGGACGGAAGGGGGGCGCCCCAGCCTCCAGGCGGAGCAGAGGTGGCGAGCGTCATGGTACCTGCGGGCCAGGTCGGCCAGAAGCTCCCGGGCGACGGCCTCGTCCGGAGCGGGGGCGGCGAATCCCAGGAATCGGGACCGCTGGATCTTGATCTCGGATTCGCCGGGCCCCGCCAGGGTCCGGAATTCGTCCGGAAGGCCGGGGTCCGCTGAGCCGGGTCCTCGCATGGGTGGGCGTCCTTCGCTGCCAGGATTCCGGCCACGAACCGGAACCCGTCCTTCGCATGGGTGCGGCGGATCGTTGCCATGGAAACTACAACCCTTTTAAAGACAATGCAATAGGGATGAGATGGGAGAGGCCTGGTTTGGCATCCGCCTTGCGTTCCCTGCTGGTCGCTGGACACTCCAAACGGAAGCGGAAGGTACTATTGATGCCCGTTCATTTCGGCGGAAGACGGTGGTGGGGGGCGGCCCTCGCAGCCCTGGTCTTCATTCTTGCGCCCGGACCATGGACCGCCCTCCGGGCCCAGGACGACGGCGTCAATCCGCGCCTGGCGCTGCCCCGGTCCCACCTCGGGCACGACCTCGACTCCCCGGTCTTCCTGGTCGGCCAGGTCGGCGTGGGCGGCGCTTTCTCCCACGCCAACGACCAGTTCGGGTACGGGGGCGCGATCATCTTCCATCCGGGAGCCGCCGCCTCCTTCAGCAACTCCCTCGCCGGCTGGAACGTGGCCATGGTCCTGCAGATCGACTATCAGGAGATGTACACCAGCTACCGCATCCGCTCGGGAGATCTGCTGTTCCGCAAGTACCTCCAACCGGCCGACCGGAAGGGCACGCGGGTCCTGCCATTCGTGGGGGCGGGGGTGGGTCTCAGCTCGGTGAGCTTTCCCGTCGAGGACGACCGGGCCAGCGAGACCTACTGGGCGCCGGTCGCGGAGCTGGGATGCGAGATCGTCCTGGCCGACCGCTACCTCGTGCTGCTGCGCGGGCAGTACAAGCACTACACGTACCACGAGCTCGACTACATCAACTGGTCGGCGCGGTTCGGGCTCGGCACGCTTCTGCCCTGGTAGTGGGACTCAGGGCATGACCCTCCGGACCTGATCGGTTATATTGGTGGGGAACCCCTGCTCCGGCCGCCGGCCGGCCCGCTCGACGGCGAGGCTCCGGCGTCCTGGTCTTTCCTGGACGAGGTGGATCATGCCGAAGACAACCGCGACCTTCCTGGGCGTCATGGCCCTCATCCTCACCTGCCTGCCCGCCCTGGCTCAGGAGGAGCTGACCTACGAGCAGTACCGCGACCTGTCCTGGGCCGCCCAGCGGCTCGATCACATGGCCATGTTCGAACCCCTGCAGGGGGAAGCAGGCATGTACATCGCCCTGGGTGATCGGTTCAGCACGGTCCAGGTGATCTGGATGAACGGCCGCGGGGCCGAGAGGGTCTGGAAGAGCAACCAGCTGGGCGGGGTGCCCGAGACGGTCCTGGCGGCCGACCTGGGCGGGGACGGCCTCGACGATGCCCTCATCTGCAACACGGGCACGGGCAAGATCTACGTGTGGTCGCTGGAGGATTACAACCAGCTCTGGGAATCCCTGACGGGGGAATACCAGCAGATCGCCTGTTTCACCACGGCGAACCTGGACGAGGATCCGGCCCGGGAGATCGTCATGATCGCAGACGGCCGCCTGGTGCAGATCGACGGTGTCACCTTCACCAAGGACTTCACCAGCATCGACGAGTACTCCGCCACCATGATCCGCTGCGGCGACGTGGACGGCGACGGTCGGGTCGAGGTCGTGCTGAACACGGGCCAGGTCATCGATCCCATCAGCGGCAACCTGGAATGGGAGGACCAGAACTTCTTCAGCCGGATCGAGCTGCTGGACATCGACGGTGACGGCATGCCCGAGATCATCACCGAGAACGAGGTGGGAGGGCCGGTGAAGGTGTTCGACGTCGACCGCCGCTCCGAGGTCCGCTTCCAGTAACCGTCGATCCGCCGGACGAGGCCCGCACTTCTGCAGGAGTGCGGGCCTCGCTCGTGCCGGGCCGAAGGCCGCAGGGCCTCAGCGGATGTTCTGCATGACCTCGAGCATCGCCGGCGCCTCCAGGAAACCCTGGCTGCGGCCGTGCAGGATCTCGCCCCGGCTGTCGATGAACACCACCCGCGGCAGTCCCGTGACCTGGAACATATCCTTGATGGCGGTCATCTCCTCGTCGTCGGGTGCGGTCGCGTCGAACTTGATGGTGACGAAGCGCAAAGATTCCTCGACGACGGCGGGATCCTTCCAGACCAGCTTGTCCAGCTTCTTGCAGTAGACGCACCACTCGGCCCAGAAGTCGATCATCACCGGCTTGCCGGCGGCCTTGGCCTCGGCCAGCAGGGCGTCGAGGATGGGGCGGGGCCCCGCACCGGTGACGAGGACCTCCCAGGGCACCTTGTCGGGCAGGGGCGCCGTCGCTGCGCCGGCGACGCCGGGACCTCCAGCCCCGGACGGGGAACGGGTCAGGTCCCGGGGCATGACCGCGGGCGGGATCGCTTCGACCGCCGGCCGGGGCAACAGGCTGGTGTGCCAGATCAGGCCCCCCAGGAAGAAATGGAGGCCGAACAGAAAGACGATCAGGCCCAGACCCTTGCGCGCCCGGGGCCACCAGGAATCTGCGGATCCGAGCCCTTCGAAGGCCCCCATGAAGACCGAGACCAGGATGGCCGTGCCTCCCAGCAGGGGGTAGAAGACCGTCACCGGAAGCACCGCGCCGGGTCTGACGAAGTAGAAGGCCATGGCCAGGAGCAGCAGGCCCATGAAGTTCTTCACGGTCACCATCCAGCCGCCGCTGCGGGGCATGGATCCCAGCAGTGCGGGGAAGGTCCCCACCCCGATCAGGAGCAGACCCATGCCGATGCCGAAGGTGAACAGGGAGAAGAAGCCCAGGACCCAGTTCCCCGTCGTGGCCACCCAGACCAGGAGGGCCGCCAGGAAGGGGCCCACGCAGGGAGATGCCACCAGCCCGGCCACCATCCCCATGACGAAGGCGCCGATGAATCCGCCGCGCTTGCCCGAGCGGCCGGATCCGTGCAGGCGGTCGCGGATGAAGGCCGGGGCTTCCATCTCGAAGGCGCCGAACATGCCGAAGGAAAGGGCCACCAGCAGCAGGGCCAGAGGCACGAGGACCGCGGGGCTCTGCATGAACGCCGTGATGCCGCTGAACACGGTGGCGCTCAGGGCGCCGAGGATGGCGTAGACCAGGGCCATGCCCACGACGTAGGTCACGGACATGACCAGGCCGTGCAGGGCTCCCTTCTCCTGACTCTGGGCGCCGATGACCGCGAGGGTGATGGGGATCATCGGATAGATGCAGGGGGACAGGCTCATCAACAGCCCGAATCCGAAGACGACCACCAGGAACAGGCCCAGGCCCCTGCGCTCGATGAAGGCGGTGATCTTGTCGGCCGACCAGTCCTCGCCGAAATCCACGGTCACCGGACCTTCCCAGCGGCCCTCGACGACGGCGCCGTCCTCTTGCGTCGCGGTCGCCGTCACGACCAGGTTCCGGACCCCGGGTTCGGTCCCCGGGGGGATCGGTGCAGCCCATTCGAACCGGGCGGGAGAGGGCAGGAATCCCCGGTTCCCGCCATCCGGCGCGGCCGACACCAGGCGCACGGGATAGGGGTCGGCCAGGAAGAGGGGATCGGCGGCGTCGCTGACGGTGATGGTCCAACCTTCGGCCAGGAGCCGGCCTCCAGGACCGGAATCGAGGGCGATGTCCAGGATCAGATCCTGGCCGATCTCGGCGACTTCGCTCCGGAGGCTGACCTCGACCTCCAGACCCGGCGCTGGGGTCTGTCCGGATGCGGGAGAGACAAGAAGGAGAAGAGGCAGCGCCAGGGCGGCGGCCGGGCTCAGGGTTTTGCGGGTCAAGCCGGATCCTCGCTTGGTTGGTGTGTGGCACCGATCAGGTGTGTCTACTATACGAATATCCCACCAGGATTCAAGGAGGGTGAACCCCGATCCCCGCCAATGGTTGCAAAAAATTGAAGATGTACGATAATACCTCCTGAAGGATGGGATGGACGCCGCCCGGCCAGCTGCGCCGGGTTTTCCACAGCCAGGAAAGGACCCCGAAGTGATGTTCAGGAAATGGTCGCTCTTCATGTTCACCGCGCTGGCCCTGGTGGCCGCCGGGTGCGGAACCGATGATGCAAACCAGTCCGATTCCGGATCCCTGGGCGACGTGTCCACGGGAACCGGTGTGGGCCAGCTGGCGCCGGACTTCACCCTGGCCGCACTGGACGGGGAATCCCTCACCCTGTCGGACCTCCGGGGGAAGACCGTCCTGCTGGATTTCTGGGACACCTGGTGCCCTCCCTGCCGTGAGGCCATGCCTCATCTGCAGGACATCAGCGTCGAATTTTCCGAGGACGTGGTCGTGGTCGGGATCGCCGCAGGCCAGGAGGGCGAGGCCAAGGTCCGCTCCTTCGTCGGGACCAGGGGGCTGACCTTTCCCATGGCGATCGGCAGCCCGCAGGTCTTCCAGGACTACCGGGTCTCCAGCCTGCCGACGACCTACCTGGTGGACGGACGGGGAATCGTGAGGAAGATGTGGATCGGCGGCCAACCCAAGGCCGAGTACGAGGGGATGATCCGTCAGGTCGCGGGCGGCTGAGCGGCTTCAGGGCAAACGAAAGCCCCTGGCCTGGGTTCTCACCGGGTGGCCAGGGGCCTAGCAGGCTGTGATCATTTCCTCAGCCACCAAAAGAGATCGATCAGTGAAAGACCGATGACGATGTAGGTTTCAGGTCCCATTGCCGATCCCCCCTTTCTTCCTTGTAAGGTGAATGGATCGTGGACTTCCAGGGTTTCGACCGGGATTCCTGCTGCTTGAGGGGAATTTCATCGTGAAAATCCCTGGGAATCGGCCGCATCCCAGGCAGCTTGAGCAATTTGGATACCGGGAAATCTTTTAATATTCAAGTCGTTGATTTTCAAGATAATTGCGGTCCTGTCATCGGATTCCACCCCTGATCCGAATGCATCCACAATGCCAAAAATTTCCCCCAGAAGGTCCTCCGGTTCCCGGTCGAGGTTCGCCTTCACGGCATCCTGCAACCTCTGGGCGTCGAAGAATTCGCCGGCGGGGTTCTGCTGCTCGGAAAGCCCATCGGTGAAAAGAAAGACCACGTCGCCCGTTCCGAGGGTGAGCTCTCCGCCCCGGTAGGGGTGATCCGGGGCCACCCCGAGCACCATGCCGCCTCGCTTGAGGGATTCGATGATCCCGGTGTCCCGGCGGAACACCAGCGGAGGATCCATGCCGGCGTTGCAGAATCGCAAGCACCGGGTGCGCGGATCGAGGATCCCGTAGAAGAAGGACACGAAACGGTCCTGGGTGGTGAGGGCGCAGATCTGACGGTTGACCCGGCTCACCACCTCCTGGGGCCGACCGGCCGCCTCCACCTCGCTCCGGAAGGCGACCCGGAGGGAGGCCATGAGCAACGAGGCGGGGATGCCCTTCCCGGAAACGTCCCCGATGGCGAAGCCGAGGGTGCCGTCGGAGCGCAGGAAGTAGTCGAAGTAGTCCCCGCCCACCATGCGGCAGGCCTGGTTGCGTCCGGCGATGACGAAGCCGGGACCGGAAAGCGGACCGGTGGGCAGCAGGGAGGACTGGATCTCCTTGGCCAGTTGCAGCTCGGTCTCCAGACGCTTCTGGCGGAGGCTGTCGTGGTACAGCCGGCGGCTCTCGATGACGGGCGCGGCCTGCACGGCCAGGGCCTGGAGGTTGGCCAGGTCGTCCTGGCTGTAGAGGGACCCGCCTTTCTTGTCGCCGAAGGCCAGGAACCCCAGCAGCCGGTTGCCTGTCACCAGGGGAACGATCAGTTGCGCCCGGAGGCCGGCAGGCAGTTTGCTGGACACGGGGTCGCTGCCGGCGGCGACCAGAAGATCTTCGATCTCCTCGGTGAAGATGGGGCGCCTCAGCCTGTCCAGGAGCCGGGCCAGACCGCTGTCGACCGGAAGGGGCGGCTGGCCGGCATCGGCGGTGGGGATGGCGCCGGACTCGCCCCACGGGACCAGGACTCCGGGAGCGGAGTCCGCCGCGAGATAGAGGTGGAAGGCCTGGGGTCGGAAGAGTCCGACGAGCCTTCCCTTCATGTGGCTGATCACGTCCTCGGCCTCGATCAGGCCCGTCAGTTCCTGGGCGATGGCGGTCATGGCCCGGCGGGTGGCCATGCGGGAGGGATAGAAAGCCCGGTCCACCCAGCCCTGGACCAGGCGGCGCAAGGGCAGGACCACCAGGCCGCTGAGGGCGACCAGCACCAGCAGCAGGCGCTCCGAGTCGACCTCGAGCCAATTCTCGAAGACCTGGCTCAGGCCCATGATCACCACGAGGTAGCCGCACAGGACCAGAGCTGTCAGCAGCCCGTAGGTCATGCTCGTGCGGACGATGAAGTTGCGGTCGAGGGCGCCGAACCGCATGATCGCCAGCCCGAAGCTGGCCGGAACGAGCAGCAGCGAAAAGGCCAGGTATTGCCACTGGGGCAGGGCGCTGCCCGGGGCGAGGTTGCCGACGACGGCGGCCGCCAGGAACGGCACCAGGCCCCCGACCAGCCCGATGAGGATGACCCGCATCTTGGATTGCTGGATGGGTCGGTCCTTCCGGAGCGCCCGCTTGCCGAAGATGACCAGTCCTGCGAGGAAGAATCCCGACATGTAGACCAGGGCGATGATCTCCAGCACGGGTTTGAGCGACCGGCCGGGCGCATCCAGCCTGGCCAGGTCCACCGCGAGGGAGGCGGCGAACAGCAGCCAGCCGGGGACGAGCAACAGCCGCAGCTTGGCCGCCTCGCCCCGGGAGGTCCGCCGCAGGGTGGGGAACTGCAGGAAGAAACGCAGGAAGTAGGCCGGCAGCAGGAACTGGAACAGCAACCGCAGGCGTTCCTTGATCCACATGTAGGCGTCGACGGGAAGGTCGGGGATCTCCATCAGGAAGAACGCGAAGATGAAGCAGAGGGAGAAGAAGTTCCGCGTCACCGGATCCGGCCGGCGCTGGAGCACCCACCAGCCGATCATCAGGAAGGTCAGGCCCACCACCCACAGGCTGTAGTTGCGGATCAGCCTGGCCTGGCCGGGCGGGGCCGGGACGAGCACCAGGGCGCAATCCTGGCCCTCGCGCTCGACCAAAAGCGGCAGGGGAGCAAGTTCGAGATGCCTGGCCAGGGCGGAGTAGTATCCGGTCATGTCCCGGACCAGGCGGTGGCCCACACCCTTGATGAGGTCGCCTTCCCGCAGGCCGGCGCGTGCGGCGGGGCCGTCCGGGATCACCGAGACGACCCGCAGTTCGTGGACGGTCAATCCCAGTTCGGGTTTCTGGGCGATGCGGATGACGACGGCGAGGCTCGTGAGCAGGAACAGGGGGGCAAGGATGTAGAGCCCGAAGCGGCGGGACCAGCGTTCGAAGGTGCTTTCGTTGTAGACGCCCTGGTAGCGCAAGGTGACCTCCGGGGCCGCTGTCATCCGGGGTGCCGTCCGCGTCAGCATAGCAGAGCCCGGGCCGGCCGTCAGGCCCATATTGCCCCGCACCCTGCGAGGTGTTAAATTCCCCGACTCGAACAATTTTCGCCGGTACGGGCCACACCCAGGAGAATCGCGTGGATGACATCAGGCAAATGTCCCAGTACAACCCCGAGGGCATCGAGCAGAAATGGTATGCGGCCTGGGAGGGTGCGGGACTGTTCGCCCCCGACGAGGATCTGGAGGGGGATCCGTTCGTCATCACCCTGCCTCCACCGAACGTCACCGGCATCCTTCACATGGGGCACTGCCTGGGCAATTCCATCCAGGACACGCTGATCCGCTGGGCGAGGATGCGGGGACGCCCCGCCCTGTGGGTGCCCGGCACCGACCACGCCAGCATCGCCACCGAACAGGTGGTCGGCAGGCAGATGGCGGCCGAGGGCCTGGACAAGCGGTCCGTCGGCCGGGAGGTCTTCCTGGAGAAGGCCTGGGCCTGGAAGGAATTCACCCACGGCCGCATCACGCAGCAGATCAAGCGTCTGGGCTGCAGCCTGGACTGGAGCCGCGAGGCCTTCACCATGGACGAGGCCCGCAACCGCGCCGTGACCGAGGCGTTCATCCGGCTCAGGGACCGCGGCCTGATCTACCGGGACATGTACCTGGTCAACTGGTGCCCCCACTGTCTGACCGCCATCAGCGACGACGAGGTGGAGTACCGGGAGCTGGAGGGACGCTACTGGCACCTGACCTATCCCCTGGCCGACGGCGGGGGCTCGGTCACCGTGGCCACGACCCGACCGGAGACCATGTTCGGCGATACGGCCGTGGCCGTGCACCCGAACGACCCCGAACGGAAGCACCTGATCGGCAAGCAGGTCCGCCTGCCCCTGGCCGACCGCGTGATCCCCATCATCGGCGACCATCATGCCGACCCGGAGAAGGGGACCGGGTTCGTGAAGATCACGCCGGCCCACGACCCCAACGACTTCGAGGTCGGACGCCGGCACGACCTGCCGCAGGTGATCTGCATGACGCCCCAGGCGGTCATGAACGAGGCCGCGGGCGCGTTCGCGGGCATGGACAGGTACGAGTGCCGCAAGGCGGTGGTGGCCGCGCTCGAGGAGCAGGGTCTGCTGCCCAGGATCGAGAAGCAGATCCACCAGGTCGGTCACCACGACCGCTGCGGGAACATCATCGAACCGTATCTGTCGCGGCAGTGGTTCCTGCGCATGGACAAGCTGGCCGAACCCGCGGTCAAGGCCGTGCAGGACGGGGAGATCACCCTGTTTCCCGAGCGCTGGGTCGGGGTCTACCACAACTGGATGGGCAACATCCGGGACTGGTGCATCAGCCGGCAGCTGTGGTGGGGGCACCGGATCCCGGTCTGGTACTGCCAGGACTGTCCCGCGGAGATCGCCGCGGCTGCGGCCCCGGGAGCCTGCCCGGAGTGCGGGTCGCAGGCTCTGGTGCAGGACGAGGACGTGCTGGACACCTGGTTCAGCAGCTGGCTCTGGACCTTCTCGCCCCTGGGCTGGCCGGACGACACCGCCGATCTGAAGAAGTACCATCCCACCAGCCTGCTGGTCACCGCCGCGGACATCATCTTCTTCTGGGTCGCCCGCATGGTCATGGCCAGCTACGAATTCCTGGGCGAGAAGCCCTTCGGCGAGGTGCTGTTCACCGGCATCGTCCGGGACGAGCAGGGCCGCAAGATGAGCAAGTCCCTGGGCAACAGCCCCGATCCCATCGACCTGATCGACAAGTACGGGGCGGACGCCCTGCGCTGCAGCCTGGTCATGCTCACGCCCACGGGCCAGGACATCTTCTTCAGCGAGGCGACCCTCGAGGTGGGCCGGAACTTCTGCAACAAGATCTTCCAGGCCACCAAGCTGGTCCTCGGCGCCTGGGACGAGGCCGGTCTGCCCGGCGCCCCGGCCGGCGCTCCGTTGCCCCCCCGGACCCTCGATCTCGGCGCGGTGATGGCCGGCTGCGACTGGGACGCCCGCGGGGGCGAGGCCTTCGGCCGCCTGTGGACCGCCGTGTTCGGCGGCCCGCCGCCGGCCGAGCTCGGTGACGACGATCTGACCCTCGAGGACCGCTGGTCCCTCGGAACCCTCCTGAAGGTCGTGGACGAGTTCCAGGCGAACATGGAGAAGCGTCGTCTCAACGACGCGTCCTATCTCGTCTTCAACTTCTTCCGTCACGAGTTCTGCGACTGGTATCTGGAGGCGATCAAGCCCCGCCTGCGGGACGACGCGGGTCGGCCCGCCGCCGTTCAGGCGGCGGTGCTGCAGCTCGGCCTCAGCTACAAGCTGCTCCATCCGGTCATGCCGTTCATCACCGAGGAATTGTGGAGCTGGCTGCCCCCCGCCACCGGATACCTGATGACCTCGGCGATGCCCGAGAACGCCGGCCCGGCGCCCTGCGCGGCCGAACGGGAGCGTTTCGAGCAGGTGAAGGAGATCGTCGGCGTGATCCGCAATCTCCGGAACGAACTGGGAGTGCCCCCGGGCAAGCGGGGCCGCGCCGTCCTGAGGGTCGGCGGCCCCGAGGCGGCCGGCCCTTTGCTCGAGGATGCGTCCATGATCGGCCTGCTGGCCAAGATGGAGCAGGTCGAGGTGGTCCACGGGGGCGACGATCCCTCACCGGCCGGCGTGGGCGTGGCGGGCACCGTCCAGATATTCCTGCCCATGGCGGGGCTGGTGGACCTTGACAAGGAGCGCTCCCGCCTGCAAAAGGAACTCGAGAAGCTGGAGGGGTGGCTGAAGGGCTGTGAGGCCAAACTCGCCAACGCGAAGTTCACGGCCAACGCCCCGGCCGAGGTCGTCGAGCAGCAGCGGAGCCTCCTGGAGGAGAACCGCGCCAAGGCCGAGACCCTGAGGGAGCGGCTGTCCGCCATGGGCCGGGATTAGCGCCGGGCCTGGCTCGCGGAGTGCCGGAACACGGGACGGCGGGGCCGCCGTCCCCGGAAAGGAAAGCGGGATGACGGATCAGCCCCTGCTGCAGACCCCGGGCGAGATGCTGGCCGGCGCACGCAAGGCTCAGGGCGACAGCCTGGAGGTCGTTGCCGCGCGCACGAAGATCCCGCCGGCGATGCTGGCGGCCATCGAGGCCGACGAGTACCACAAGATCTCGGGCCACCTCTACGTGCGCAGCTTCCTGCGGACCTATGCCGCCGACATCGGCCTGGATCCCGACCGGATCCTCGACCTCTACGCCAAGATGTCCGGGGAGAGGACCCCGATCACCGGGACGACCGACAACCCCGTCTGGGAGGAGGAGGAGGTCGTCGTCCAGAAGATCGGCGTTCCCTGGAAACTCCTGCTCGGCATCGCGGTCGTCTGCATCCTGGTGGGCGCCGGGCTGTTCGTCATGCTCGACCGGGGCGGAGATACCCCGGCGGAAGGTGAGATCCCCCTGACCGGTGAACCCGGGACGGAGGCTGGGAGCGGGGGGATCGTGGATCAGGCGGGAGCCTTGGCCGATTCCCTGGAGGCGGCCGGGTCCCCGCCGGACAGCGCTGCTGGCGCCACGGCGGACCTGGACGAGGTGGAGACCCGGGTTCTTCCCCCGCCGGCGTTGCCGGGCACCACCCACCTCGATCTTCTGGGGACCGATTCTCCCAACCTCGTCCTGCGCGTCCTGTGTCCGGAGAAGATGGAGATCGAGGTCCGCTCGGATTCCGATCCGGGATTCACCGCAGCGGTCTGGCCTCGGGAGGGGGACCCGCCGCCGTTGCCCGCGGGGGACATCCGCCCGGGCCAGGTCTACGGCTGCCGGGAGGGTTTCGTCGTCTACTGGGGCGCGGGGGATCATTTCAGCCTGCGCCTTGGCCGGACCCGGGGGGTCGAGGTCCATCTCAACGGCAACCCTCACCGGGTGGAAGGGCTGGGGATCGGCCAGGAGATCCTGCTCGACCGCCATTCGACGGGCGGCTGATCCCGCGAGTCCCGGACGGACCTGCTGCGGAGGGCAGGGCAAGCCATGGCGACCTTCAAACTCGTTGCACCCTTCGGACCGACCGGCGATCAGCCCCAGGCCATCCGGGAACTGACCGCCGAGATCCGGCGTGGGGCCCGCTGCCAGACCCTGCTGGGCGTGA